>QHXG01000458.1 GCA_003222845.1 Acidobacteriota bacterium
AATCCATGTAACCATCGACGCCTTTGATCATCGTGCGCGAACCTTCCAGATAGCCGAGCCAGTTCTGTGCATGTGTCGCGCGCAGGGCCGCGGCGTCTTTCTTGATGAACGCCTGAAAGATGCTGTCGATGTGCGCGCAAATCGCCTCGCGATCTGCCGCGCGATCGTCCTGAATGTTCGCAGTCGAAGTGATCGTGGCAAAGAACAAAGCGCCAAGAGCAAAGGAGAGAAAAGAGAAACCGAGAATCCGCAAAGTCATCTACGTAACCTCCGTTGAGTTGGTATATCTTGTTTTCGACGCGTCGCGTCGATGTGAGTTTAACGCGGCGTTGCAATGCCGGGAAGGACGAGTCGGCAGGATATTCGTAGCCTAGCGACGATTGAGAGAAACCATTCAGTCGTCGCTACTGATCGCCGACAATGGCGCTCGTCTCCAGGGCAGCACCGGAATTAATCAGCCCGTTGGTTCCTGAGCCGCCTCCCCTGCCCTGAAGCATTGTCTATCGCGAAGGTATAAGACGCTTGCACCTGCAAGCCGCGCGAGAGCCGGCGCGTAAAACTCAACTGCAACGAATTGTAGGAAGATTGTGCCGTAGTCTGATCTTGAAGGAAGCCATTCGCCCCATTGCTGGTCGCGACGCCTTGAAAGGGCGCCCGAAGTTGCGCGTTACCGGGTGTGTTCGTCGTGATGATGGCGCCCGTGACTTCGTTGACGATCGGATGTTGGATACTGGCGAGCCGTGACTGGTTGATTGCCACCTGTCGCAGTAGATTTAGTCCGCGCGTGCCAACATAGGCGACTTCCAAAACCATGTCTTTCGAGATCTCAGTTTGTGCACTCAGGTTGTACTGCTGCACGTAAGGCGTGCGCATGTTGCGATCAAAAGTCAGGCCGAAGAGGGACACGCCCGGAACCAGCGTTGGAAACTGATTTTGCGAAGGCACGAGGAAGAAAGGATTTCCAATGGGCGGGGCGACTCTGACGCCGAGAAGATAGAAGGGGGGCGAGAATAAACTGTTACTAGAGCTCGTGAACGATTCGCGCAAATAGAAGATGCCATAGCCGCCGCGTACAACCATTCGACCCGAAGCTAGCGGTGAGTAGTCAAAGCCAAAACGCGGTGCGAAGTTGTTCGGATCAATACTTCGCAGCACGCGCTTGCTGACATTTGGTACTTCGCTTAGATCGTATTGCGGAATCGCATTGCCAGCCTGTACGAAACCGCCGACGGGTGGGCCTTGAGGGACACCGGCGAGCACGAGCAATCGCGGTTTGTACAGCGCCGGATCGAAGGTCGAGAGGCGCCCGCGCGTGTCGTAGGGTGGCAAGTCCAGCTCGTAGCGCAAGCCCAGATTGAGCGTGAGCTTTCCGGAAAACTTCCAGTCGTCCTGAACGAAGAAGTCGTAATCGTTGGCACGCAGACTGCGGTTGGTGATGCCGTTGGCAATGAGCGAGGAGGTCGGGGCGCCGACAAGGAAAGCACTGAAGCTGGCGAAATCCAGGAGGCCACGGGTGAGCACACTGGCGTTAAAATTATCCTCGTAGTAACGCAGCTCCGTGCCGGTGCGTAGCGAGTGACGCCCGCGTGTAATTGAGAGGGTGTCGGCGAACGTCGTGGAAGGCAGGGTGGCTTGCACATCCTGTATGGGGCCGCTGCCGAACACGATCCCTCCGGCATTCAGGTTGATTTGGATGAGCGGCAAGCCCGGAAAAGCGCCGGCGGTGGAGCGGGTGAGGCCCACATCCGAATCTTTCAAAGGCTGTCGAGTAACGGCGTTGAAGCGAATGAAGTTGTAGCCGAGGCGCGCTTCGTTCGTCACGTTCGCGCTGAAATATGTATGTCCTGAATCGACAGCAGCCGATCGTTATTAACCTGGTCAACGGGCAGACCGGGAACGTTGGCCGCGCCGGAAAGAGCCAGTGTCTGCGGCGCGTTTGAAAAGAAAAACTTTATCGCCAGCCAGTTTTTCTCAGAGACTTTATAGTCAAGGTTTGCGTTAAATTGATCTTCGCGGAAACGCGAGATGGAAGAACCGGAGTAGCTTCCATTCGCTTGCGGCGTGGGGATCAGAAACGCGCCCGTCGCTGACCTGGCGTTCAAGAGCGCCAGCGACGTTCAATTGATTGCGGGCAGGCCGAAGGTCGCGCGCAGTGTCTGCTCTGAACGGTCATTGGTCAGGCCCGCCGCCACCAGGACGTTTGATGAAATGCTATTCAGTCGCGAAGCGCCGTTGCGCTCGCGTGTGCCCTGATAGGAAACGAAGAAAAAACTCTTATTCTTCCGAATTGGCCCACCGATTGTGACGCCGAAGGTATTTCTCTGAAGCACGGGCCGGCACGCGCCGGCAGCTTTCAGGAACGGATTGTTGGCGTTGAGCGCATCGTTGCCGAAGTATTCATAGGCGACTCCGTGAAAATCATTCGTTCCGCTTTTGGTAACTATCTGGATATCCCCGCCGCCCGCGCGCCCAAAGGTGGCATCGTAAAGCGAGGTTTGCACCTTGAACTCCTGGATCGTTTCGGGGGCCGACGGTTCGGGACTGGTTGATCTGACTAATAACGAGGCGGATGATTTCTTTCCGGCCTGGTGACCCCAGCCATCAACCTCGCCGTAACTGCCCGAATCCGATTGACTGCGCTGAGTTCTTCGTCCGCCAACAATATCGCGACTTTCTGAACCGCGAGCCTGATGCCGAAGGGTTAGCCTTCTGGACGAATGAGATCGCCTCGTGCGGCAGTGATCAGCAGTGCATCGAGATTAAGCGCATCAACGACTCGGCCGCCTTCTATCTCTCGATCGAGTTTCAACAGACCGGCTACTTCGTGTATCGCTTTTACAAAGCTTCATACGGAAACTTACCGAGCGCTCCGGTGCCGATTAAGCGCAGCGAGTTTTTGCCCGACACGCAGAAGATTGGCCAGGGCGTGATAGTCAATCAAACCGGATGGGAGCAGATGCTTGAGAATAACAAGCTGGCCTTTGCTGCTGAGTTTGTCCAGCGCCCGCGCTTCACCTCGGCTTACCCAAGCTCAAAGACTCCGGCGGAGTTTGTTGACACCCTCTTTACAAATGCTGGAGTCACGCCATCAGCGAACGACCGCACCACAGCCATCAACGAGTTTGCCTTTGCGCCAACAACTGCTAAGCTGGCGGCGCGGGCCCGGGCGTTGCGTCGCGTGGCAGAAAACTCAACGCTGGCGCAACAGGAATTCAACCGTGCCTTCGTGTTGATGCAGTACTTCGGTTACCTGCGCCGCAGATGCTCCCGACACAAACTTTGACGGCTACAATTTCTGGCTGAATAAACTGAATCAATTCAACGGCGACTTTGTTCAGGCCGAGATGGTGCGAGCGTTTATTGACTCGAGCGAGTATAGGCGAAGGTTTAATCCGTGATAGTTTCCGGAACGCTTACCTTGAAGAACTAAGGTAGTGGGTCATTTACATTGAAAATGACCCACTACCAGAAGTAACATTCTGTGGACGGAATGTTTTCTTTGCGGTAATATGTGGGCCAAGTTCGCTACGAGGGCCATATGAGATACATAATTGCTGGAGCAGCCGCCGTGTTACTTAACTGCACCTTAGTCTATTCACAGCAAACTGACACCGCTGTCAAAAGGTCGGCGCCTCCTCAAACTACCATCGTAGTGCAAAGCGAAGCATTTGGCTTACAAACTCCTGGGAACATTTCAAATCGGCCTCTTCCGTCCCTCGACCAGTTAGGAAATCAGATCGGAGATTTTGTTTTCATGAACGGTGCGGCCTACATGCGTCTTGGTGGCTCCCTGTTTCCCATATCGGGAGGAGGAGCCAGCGGCTGTTTCAGCGTAGACTTACCACAAAGAATCCAGCGGATAGACGAATTCATCCGCCATGTGGAAGATCGGGAACCGTTGACCCAGCAAGATGAGCACAGGCGGTCAACATCAAGGCGGGAACAACCTCTAGCGAAAATACTCTAGCGGGCAGTACTGACGTTAGTCGCCGCCGTATCTGATTTCCATCCGTCGAATTCGCGATCCTGCCACGACCAAAACCAGGACCGTCACGATTAGCAGACCGGGAACTGAAAGCCAGGCGGGAGTCGGCTCGGCTACGACGGCGAATGGACCTTCGGACACCGGCACGGGCACCAAAGAGTTCAGGTAGTGAATCACGCTGATCTTCTTCAGCAACGGTGGCAGCAGAAAGTTTAGCCACTCCCAGCCGTAGAGCAGCAGCGCCGGAATGATCGGATTGCGAAAGAACAGGCCTACGATTAGAAAGAAGGCGCCGTAACCGATGCACGCCAGGATCGTGATCCCGGCATATGTAAACAACTGGACGAGGCCTGGGCCATCAAGAAAGAAGCGCACGCTGGCCGAGTAGAAATGCGGAAAAAAGATCAAGAGCATGGAAACCACAGTCACGACGGAGAATAGAATTATTGAAGTCACCAAACCCGAGAGATATTTTCCCGCCATCAGCACATCGCGGCGAACCGCAGAGAGAAAGTAATAATGCAAACTGCGGTCGACCATCTCTCCGCGAAACAGATTCATAAAAATCCACGCGCAACCGAAAAACACTACGGTACGAAGAATCAGCGCGTTATAGATTATCGAGAACAGCAAAGGGTATTGGGCAAAATCGAGCCAGTCACGTGTTCCCGGCGGCAGAATCGCAATCATTAAGAGCAAGCCAATCGGCATGAATGCCAACAAGTAAACAAGGACTGCGCGCTTGCCGAAGAAATTCTTTTCGACTTCAAGACGCATAATCGCGGCGACTTGTCGCAACCAGAGCGACCAGCGAGAGTCGTGCGTCGTTGCCGGTTTTGCTTGAAATGTTTCTGCCGTTGAACTCATAGATCAGATCCTCGTGGCTTTGCCACCGGATGCGCGGCAAGTCTCCGACTTGCCGGAAAAGCTATCCTCATTAATCTCTTCGGTCTCTGACCGAAGGGTCGTCGGGTCATAGACCCGGGAACTCTGGGATCGAACACTCGGCAAGTCGCAGACTTGCCGCGCAACTGACGGCAAAGCCGTTGGAAATGGCCGACTACTGCGCACCAATTAAGTAATCGTAAACCGCACTCAAGTCGTCATCCACCGGAGCGATCGATTCGACTTCGATCTCGCCTTGCGCTACGACTTCGTTGAGCAACAGATAGAATCGATCCGGGTTGCGCGTCTTGACAAACAATCCGCGGCGATCGTCATGCAGGCGCGCCTCGACCACGTTGTCATCGCGAAACATGCGCGCAGCCAAAAGCGACGGCTGGTCACAGCGAATCAGCACCTGCATCGGATGCTCGACATCCATCTCGTCACGCACGCCGTGAATGGCGCCCTCGGCCACCACGTAACCATTGTTCAGGAGCACTACGCGATCCGACATCATGTCCACTTCGTGCAGGATATGACTCGAGATGATCAAGTGCAGTCCTTCGGCGGCCAGTTGCCTGAACAAGGCAATCGTCTCCGCGCGGACAACCGGATCGAGTCCATTCAGCGGCTCATCCAGAATCAATACCGAAGGTTGATGTGCTATCGACTGCGCCAGGCGCACGCGTTGGCGCATGCCTTTGCTGTAGGCGCCGATTCGGCGATTGGCGGCCGCAACCAAATCGACGCGCTCCAAAGCTTCCGTGGTCAATTCGTCAGCTTCCTTGCCTGCAAAACCGGAAACCATCAAAAAAGATTTGATGAATTCGCGGCCCGTCAATCCGCGCGGAAAAGAATCAAACTGTGAGCAATAGCCGACTTTGCGAAACAACTGTTCCGGCTGGTCAGTCGGAATTCCGAGGACGCTGAGACGACCGCGTGTGGGCCGCAGCAATCCCGTCATCAAATTCATCAGCGTAGTCTTACCCGCGCCGTTCGGCCCGACCAGACTGGTAATACCCGGCGGAATCGCGAGGTTAACGCGATTCACGCCGAGTATCTCGCCGTAAAACTTCGAGACGTTGTCGAAAGTGATGGTTTGTTCGGAAGCAACTGTCATAACAAGCGTTCAGAGTTCAACCTTTAGTTCATTGTCCACCGTGTCAGAACCGCGAGCGGCGACCGGATCGCAGAATGTCCTCTAAAAAGAAGTAACATCATCAATCAAGCGCGTGGGTAGATCCGGTCGCTACCGCTCGCGGTTCTGACACGAAAGCCCAGGCACAAGCTTGAACTCTAAACCACGATTCTGATTCATTTCACCACTTCATAAGCTTTCACTTTTCGCGACAGCAGCCACAGGCAGAACGCGCAAATCAGGAACAGCATCAACCAGGAAGCCCACAGCGGCGGCGCGGAGAATAATGCCTCGCGGACCACTCTGCCGTTGCGAGATTCCTGGACCTGGCTTGCCGCCTGCCGCACGAAGCTGCCAAACAATCCTGCCCATACATTTCCAATGAGCGCGCGCAGATCGATGATTTGACCCCAGCGCGTCTCAAAGATTTGATTAATGATTTCAGCGAACGCCGTGGGAATGAAGAACACGCCGAGCAATGCCGCCCGCGCGGCCACGCGCCATTTCACCCAGGCCGAGATCGCTTGCGTCAACAATGCGAGTAGCACGATCCAGACCAGGCTGCCGAGAAAAATGGCGCTGGCAATCCAGCTATTTTCTGCGAACCACGACCAGCCTTCGAGATAACTTTGAAGGAGAAATAGTATCAGTCCAGGCACCCACGAAATGGTCGACAGCAGAATGATCACAATTGACATCGTGCCGACTACGTACTCGCTACGAGTGAATGGCCGGCACAAGTAGAGCGGTAAAGCGTTGTTCGTGAGATCGCGCGAGACCTGCTGCGGGCCGACCAGCATCGCGAGGAAGAAGCCAATCGTGCCCTGCACCTCCACGAAGACTTGAAAAAAGAAGGCGTCGATCGGCAGCACGTCCGCCACGTTCAGTTTCATAATTCCCAGCGCGTTAACGTTGTGATGAAGGTAAATCAGGATGGCGCAAACTAGCGGCCAGATGAATGAGAGCGCAAAGAACGCCGTAAATAATTTCGAGCGGAACACGTCTCGGAAAGCGTGCCGCGGAATGATCAAAAACCGGCTCCAGTCCGGCGACAACGCGCCTTGATACCGTTTGTATGTACGTTCGAGAACCG
>QHXG01000101.1 GCA_003222845.1 Acidobacteriota bacterium
TACTTCACCAAAGATACCGTTGGCAAACAGATTGTTAGAGCCGCTGACAGCGTCGGGGCGAACATTGCAGAAGGCAGTGGTCGCGGCAGCTACCAAGACAACCGCCGCTTTGTTCGGATGGCTCGCGGGTCCTTATATGAGACGATTCACTGGCTGCGTCGGGCTTACAAAAGGGAGCTTCTTTCTAAGCAACAAACTCAAAACATTAGAGCAATCATAGAAGAGCTTTCGCCAAAGTTAAATGCTTACGTACGGTCTATCCAGGAACGCATGGGCACGAGCTAAGAACAAAGTACAAAGCACAAAGTACAAAGTACTAACCAAGAATGAACCAAGGAACCAAACTCGTTAAGCGCGAAGACGAACCGGGCGAAATGGATCGCCGGTTCGATGATGCGGCGAATTATCGCGGCGGTGTCTATGGTTATGGGCCGGAGGGTAGCGAAGGCGAAGTACATCTGCTCGACTACTGGAGGGCCATACGCAAACGCCTTTGGCTCGTGCTCGGCGTGGCGGCGCTCATCACGGCGCTCTCGACGATCTATGTGGCGCGAAAAGCCGACGTTTACGAGGCGTCGTCTCGAGCGCAAGTCGACCTGGAAAATAATCCGATGTACGCGGGAAAGAGCGTGCCGATGATCTACAGCCCGGTAAACGATCCCGCTTACTTCAATACTCAGCTTCAAATTTTGACGAGTCCGGGCTTACTACGCCGCGTGGTCAAGACCCTCGAACTCGAACACGATCAAGCTTTCCTTCGTCCTCAGACGCTACGCCAGCGCTCGACTTGGAAGACCATCTTGCAGATGTGGGGTGTCAGTGGGCCGGAGAAGAAAGACCCCTCGACGCAGCCAAAGGAATTGCCTTTGACTTCAACCGTGGCGGCGATGACTTCCAACGATGATTTAGCCGAAGCCAAGCGCCTCGCGCCATTCGTCGGAGCGTTGCAGGGTGGCCTCAAGGTCGAGCCCGTGCGTGAAAGCCGCGCCGGTTACTACAAAGAGACTCGCCTTATCGACATCGCGTTTCAACATGGCGACCCGGAGATTGCCGCCAGGATCACGAACGCAGTCGCGGAGACCTTCGTTCGCGCGAACCTCGAAAAGAAGAATGAAACCAACACCAGCACCGGCGAATTTCTATCCAAGCGCGTCGCCGAATTGCAGCAACAAATTCGCGCCGACGAAGAAAAACTGGTGAGCTATGCAAAGAGCAATCAGATCCTCTCGCTCGATGCCAGCCAGAACACGGTGGTCGAGCGGCTGGCAGGATTGAACAAGCAGCTGCTCGAAGCCGAGAATGATCGTAAGATGGCCGAGGCTGAATACAACGCCGCGAAGACGCCGGGCGCCGCGACGGCTTTAGCTGAAGCGGGGGCGAAGGACATCAATGAATCCGAATCGAAGCTCGCTGATCTAAAACAGAAACGGGCCCAATTGTTGGTCGACGCTACCGAAGAAGCTCCCGAAGTGAAGGAAGTCGATCAGCAAATCGTCGAGTTGCAAAAACATCTGAACGAATCGCGCGCTCGTAACACGAACACCTTACTCACCAATCTGGAAACCAAATATCGGCAGGCGCTCGCCCGCGAAGACTCCCTCCGCAAGTCTTTCAATCAACAGAAAGGCGAGACCGTCACTCAGAACGAAGCCGCGATCAACTATCGCATCCTCCAGCAGGAGATCGAGACAAACAAAGGCCTGCTCGATAATCTGCTCCAGCGCTCGAAAGAAAACGACGTGGTGTTGGCGGGAAGACCCAATAATATTTCTGTCGTTGATTACGCAATCACGCCCGACTTTCCGGTGGGCCCGGCGCGAATGCGTTCCGTGATGCTGGCCTTTGTGCTGGCGCTGGCACTGGGAGTTGGTCTCGCACTGTTCCTCGAATATCTCGATGACAGCATTCATTCCACCGACGACGTTGAAAAATTCCTGCGCTTGCCCGCTCTGGCGGTGATTCCGTCGATGAGCGGCGGCGTGGCGCGGCGACGATTGCTTTCATCGGCGACGGCGCTGCAAAAGCGAAATGGCAATCCAGGCGGAAACCCCGAGCTGCTGCTGAACGTCAACGGCCGATCGGCCCTGGCTGAATCGTATCGGCAACTTCGCACATCGGTCTTGCTGTCCACGGCCGGGCGCGCGCCAAAGACCCTGCTGATTACCTCCAGTCTTCCGGGCGAGGGCAAAACAACGACGGCTGTTAACACCGCAATTACGCTGGCCCAAACCGGCGCCAGTGTGGTGATAATCGACGCCGACATGCGCCGGCCGCGTTTGCGTTCAATCTTCGACTTGCCGGAGCGCGAAGGATTAAGTTCGATTCTTTCCAGCGAGACCAAACCGGAAGACATGCTGCACGCAATCCATCGCGACGAGGCTACCGGTCTCAACGTTTTGGCGTCGGGGCCAATCCCGCCAAATCCCGCGGAACTGCTGGGGTCGGAACAGATGCGAAAACTGATCGCCGTGCTGAGTGGTTCCTTTACCCACATAGTGATTGACTCGCCTCCGGTTAGCTCATTCACCGACGGCGTGCTGATCGCCTCGATGGTGGACGGCGTGCTGCTGGTAGTTCATGGCGGGAAGAGCTCGCGCGGCGTAGTCCGTCGTTCTCGGCAACTCCTCACGGATGTGGGCGCAAAAATTTTCGGCGTCGTGCTGAATAACGTCAGCGCGCGGTCGCATGACTACTACTATTACTACCAGCGCTACTATCATCAGAATTATTACAGCCACGATGTTGAGAGCGAACCTGGTGAACGCGCCGCGTCAGCGTAATTGACTGACAGTATTGTAGGTTCTTAAGGCTTCGGAAAATCAACAGCTTTCCACGATGGCGAATTCACAATCAGAAATTCGTGCAGCTCAACTCAAGGCTTCCGCCGATCTCCCGGTATTTTTCATCAAACCTGAGTCTGGTCTGGCTTCCCTGGGTCTAAAGGAACTCTGGGAATATCGTGAGCTTCTCTACTTCCTGACCTGGCGCGACATTAAGGTCCGCTATAAGCAAACCGTGCTGGGTGCCGCGTGGGCAATAATCCAGCCATTTTTCATGATGGTAGTCTTCAGTTTGTTTTTTGGTCGCCTGGCTCACGTGCCTTCAGATGGAATTTCCTATCCGGTCTTTGCCTATTGCGCTCTATTACCCTGGCAACTCTTCGCACATTCGCTCATAGAGTCGAGCAATAGCCTGGTTGCAAACGAGCGCCTGATCACAAAGGTTTATTTCCCGCGTTTGGTTGTCCCAATATCCGCTGTGTTGGGTGGGTTGATCGATTTCGCGATCGCTTTCGTGATTCTGTTACTGATGATGGCGTATTACGGGATTGCACCGACGTGGGCCGTTGTTACCCTTCCAGCGTTCATATTATTTGCAATTGCTACTGCGCTCGGCGTCGGCCTGTGGCTTTCGGCACTCAACGTCAAGTATCGTGACGTTCGCTACACCATCACCTTCCTGGTGCAGTTTTGGCTCTTTGCTACTCCGGTAGCCTATGCTTCGTCGATTGTCCCCGAACGTTGGCGGCCCCTTTACGGTCTGAATCCGATGTCTGGCGTCGTCGAAGGCTTTCGTTGGGCGCTACTCGGTAAGAGCCCAGCGCCTGGCGTGTTGCTGGGTGTCTCAATCACTGTTGTGATTCTGATCTTGGTCGGCGGACTCCTTTACTTTCGCCGCATGGAAGCAGAGTTTGCTGATGTCGTCTGACATTGCGATTCGTTGCGAAGGGCTGAGCAAGCGCTATCGCATCGGCGAGCAAGAGCGCTACAAAGCTCTGCGCGATGTGATCGCTGACACCGTCGCCGCGCCATTCCGCCGCTTGCGGAGTGCTTTTGCCAAGGGTAACGGGAATGCGGATGCCGCGTCATCGTTGTCTCCTAGCTCTCTGCCCTTCGCGCTTGGCCCTTCGCCCTTAGGTCCTTCCAATCCGCAATCAGAAATCCGCAATCGGCAATCGAATTGCATCTGGGCTCTCGACGATGTTTCCTTCGAAATCAAGCACGGCGACGTGGTTGGGATAATCGGCCGCAACGGAGCAGGGAAGAGCACGCTGCTGAAGATTCTCTCGCGCATCACGAAACCAACGAAAGGCCATGCAGAGATTCACGGGCGCGTCGGATCCCTTTTGGAAGTGGGCACGGGTTTTCATCCCGAGCTGACCGGACGCGAAAACATTTACCTCAACGGCGCCATCCTCGGAATGCGAAAAGGGGAGATCGATCGCAAGTTCGACGAGATCGTCGCCTTCGCCGAAGTCGAAAAGTTTATCGATACTCCCGTGAAGCGTTACTCGAGCGGCATGCACGTGCGCCTGGCTTTCGCCGTCGCCGCGCACATGGAGACAGAAATACTCTTGGTTGATGAGGTGCTGGCGGTGGGCGACGCGGAGTTTCAAAAGAAGTGTCTGGGGAAAATTGGTGATGTTGCCAGGCGGGGGCGCACCGTGCTGTTCGTAAGTCACGATATGAGCGCGATTCGGCTCCTGTGCGCGTGCGCGATCCGCCTTGGCTCCGGAAGAATTGTCGGCCAGGGTCCGGCAAAAGAGCAGGTGGAAGACTATCTAAAGGTGGCGAAGAACATCACTGCCATCAAGAGGAGGGAACCGCTGAGGCTCGGCTCCAACTTGCAACTCAACAACTTCGAAGTAACGCCTAACGCAACAATCAGCGGTGCACCCCTGCAGTTCATGATGGAACTCGAGTCAGCAGTGCCGATGCGCATTAATGAGTTGGCAGTGCTGATTCACGATTCACTCGGCAGGCGGATCTCGATTTTGGATTTGCGCTCGGCGGACGGCTGTCTCAGGACAAATGGCACTGGCTCGTTGATTTTTGAAGTTGACGTGGCATCCTTCCCGATGGTTGAGGGCGAATACTATTTGACTCTTTGGGTTGATAGCGACGATGTGACCGCAGAGTTTCGTGATCTACTTTCTTTGACGGTGATCGACGACGCCGAGCGAAGAGAACTCGTCACCTATCCGCCACATGCGCGCGGTTCGGTAGAACTTGATTACCGGGTTCGCGTCTAGCGCGCGGCTTCAGACGCTGCCAGGATAAATGCTTCATGCTTTAAGAGAATTTGGTCGGGCGATTCCTCGAGGCGAGGCATCCATGAATTTCAGGCGGGTATTCTATCGAAGAATGTCCCGCAAGATTATCGCTGACTCCGCGGCCGAACATTCCCGCTACTACAGTCAACATTCCCAGGATCGGTTTATCGATAACTTCCTGCTTCATGGCAAGCGAGACGGAGTGTTTGTCGATGTCGGCGCTTATGACGGAATCGCTCTAAGTAATACCTATTACTTCGAAAAGGAACTTGGCTGGAGCGGGATCTGCATCGAACCAAACCCGCTTGCTTTCGAAAGTCTTTCGCAGAATCGGAAATGCGTTTCGTTGAATTGCGGAGTCGGAGGGGAAGAGGAACTGTTGGAGTTCCTTAAGCTGCCGGGTGATCTCGAGCTGGGAAGCGGGTTCATCAGATACTTCGATGATTCCTCGATCTACAAAGACCCGGCCTTCATTGATCAGGTCACAAAGGATGGTGGTGAAGTAATAAATGTGCCGGTCCGGCGTTTCAACGACCTTTTGAAATCAAATCAAGTAACCCGCATTGATTATTTATCCATTGACATCGAGGGAGCGGACTTGGAAATCCTGTATTCCATCGATTTCGATGCTATTGACATTCAAGTCATTGGCATCGAGAACAGTTGTTTTGGGGATCGAATAATTTCGCTTCTTTCAAGAAGAGGTTATGACTTGAAAGCAGTTCTTGGAGGCGACGAAATTTATATGAAGAAAACCAGCCGTGCTAACTAAGAATATTTCTTGCTAAGACGCATCTCGACTAGCGAACTACCCCAACATGGACACAGCTCATAACGGCAATTCTCCGGAAGTAATCTGGAGCGGAGCTTCGTCTGGCGCCAGAGTTTATCTCTGGTACACGAGACGAGTGCCTGACCATTGGGCGAAACTAAGACTGGCAAGACATTTGGGGAAATATTTGTTTCCTCGTGGTCTGCCGCTAATCAACCAGACCGGGGCGCGCATTCAGATCGATGTCTCTGAGCCGGACTTCATTCCTCATGCGCTCGTCTACAGTGGATCGTGGGAGCCGCGATCTTTAGCTTTGGCTACGGAATTAATGAAGCCGGGCGGCGTGTTTCTTGATATTGGAAGTCATCTGGGTCTTTATACATGCACGGTCGGCAAGCTTGACGGCGTTAGTTGTGTTTGCATTGAGCCGTCGGCGAAAGCCTTTGTCGATTTGCAGAAAAACTTGTCACTCAATCCTCAAATCCGGGCCAGGCTGGTGCATGCCGGCCTGTCTTCAGAAGCAACGATTCATAGTTTCGGAAACGCTTCCTCACACAACTCAGGAACTGCGCGCGTTTTGGCCGATGACAACGGGCACCAGGAAACATGCTTGATCGCGTGCGTGTCTCTTAATGATGTTCTGGGCAGAATAAAGCCTCAACCACCAATACGATTAATAAAGATCGACGTGGAAGGACATGAGCTGGAAGTATTCAAAGCGCTCGACTGGTTTGGGCCTTTTCGTCCAGAAAACATAATCAGCGAATTCAATCCGTCGCTTCTGCTTCGTGCTAACCACAGTCCCGAAGAGTTCCTGAAGTTCTTCGATGAAAATGATTACGATGCCTTGACGATAACCGGAGAACCCTTTCGTAACGCTCTTTCGCCGCCGGAAGAGAATGTATGGTTGAGAAGTCGCCAGTCGCGTGACGCGCCAGCCGGGCAAAAGGTTGCTATTGGGTAATGGCGAAGCAGGTCAAAATTAAGTTCACCAACGGACTCGGCTTTGCCAGCGGCGTGCGAGACATTCTTAATGCCGTTGCTTCTCAATACGAGTTCATTGAGAGTGACCGGCCAGATTTCGTGATCTTCGGTCCCTACGGAGACGAAATGCCCAAAGGCTCGTTCACTTCTGTCGGTTATTATTGCGAAAACATGAAGCCCGACATGTCCGTGTGCGATTGGGCCTTCGGGACGCGTTATGAAGAAGAAGTAAACCATCCCAGGTACCTGCGGATTCAATGGCACGGCTTTGATCCGAATTCGCTGGTTAAGAACGATTTGAATCTAGATCAGGCGATTAGCCGCAAGACCAGGTTTTGCAATTTCGTTTACAGCAACTGTGTTCCTTTTCGAGAAAAGTTTTGCGCAGAGCTCTCGAAGTACAAACCTGTTGATGCTCCGGGAAAATCCATGAACAATATGCCGGGCATTGAATCTACCAACGGCGTCAAAGGCGATATGTGGCAGCGGAAAAGAGCTTTCATCAGTCAGTACAAGTTCACGATTGCGTTTGAGAACTCTTCCTATCCGGGTTATCACACGGAAAAGATCCTCGATCCGATGATGGTCGACAGCTTGCCAATCTATTGGGGCAACCCGTGCATAGATCAACATTTTAATACGCGAAGTTTTGTTAATGCTCACCAGCATTTGAGTGCAAACGAATCGCGCGTCGTCGGATTTCTGGACGCAACCTGCCAAAGAGATTTTTCCTATGCACGCTCGCAGGGTCGAGACGTTCTGAGATCCAAAGTTAAGCGGAAGCTGAAGGGTGTCGGGCAAGCCGTGAAGACCAGACTCCAGTATCAAGCGAACTTCGATCAACTAATCGAGAAGATTATCGAGATAGATCGAGATGAAAGTCTTTACGCGCGCTATGTCTCCGAACCGTGGTTTCAGCATAATCAGCCGCCTTCCAACGAGCATGTCGTCCAACGTTGGCGCGAGATATTTGGTTAGCGGTTCGACCCTGCAATGCAGCTGGTTTCGATTCTAATCCCGGTTTACAACGCCGAGGCGTTTGTCGCTGAAGCAATTCAGTCAGCCCTAAACCAAACTTGGCCCGCTAAAGAGATCGTTGTTGTCGATGATGGCTCGTCGGATCAGAGCCGAGAGATTCTTAAGGGTTTCGAGTCGGCAGGTATTAAGTTAATTGAACAAGAGAACCGGGGCGCTTCAGCCGCGCGCAACCGCGCCTTCACCCAAGCGCAGGGAGATTATGTTCAGTATCTCGATGCCGACGATCTTTTAGCGCCGGATAAGATTGCGATCCAAATGCAGCGGCTGTCCGTCGAGCCTCCAACTCGCGTCGCTTCAGGTGCGTGGGGACGATTCTACGATCTGCCGGAGAAAACGGTGTTCACTCCTGAACCGGTATGGCAGGATTCGAAAGCCATCGAATGGTTGATTGCTTCATGGTCCGGCGCCGGAATGATGCCTGGTCACGCCTGGCTAACGCCACGATCGGTCGCCGATAAGGCCGGGTTCTGGGACGAGACTCTTGGCGCTAACGACGACGGGGAATATTTCACGCGCGTCTTGCTCAACAGCAGTGGCGTCGCATTCTGTGAAGACGCCCGGGTCTATTATCGGTCAGGACTTGCCCAAAGTTTAAGTAGAGGCACCGAGCGAGGTAGTCATAAATCCGTATATCGCTCGCTTGAGCTTTGTACCGCGCAGGTATTAGCTAAAGAAAATAGCAGTCGTGCGCGGCGAGCCTGTGCGACCCAATTCCAGCGATTCATCTACGACGTTTATCCGGAGTCTCCGGATCTGGTGCGGCAAGCGGAAGAAAAAGTAGGAGAGTTAGGCGGATCCGATCTTAAGCCAGGCGGCGGATCCTGGTTTCAACTTACCAGCAAGACGCTGGGGTGGAAGAGCGCAAAGCGCATCCAAGCGCTTCGGCCATGAATCCAGTGGCCTTTGTAAAAAACGCAATGCTTGTCGGGACAATGAAGCGCGGAAAGTTGTTCAAGGCGACGTTGCTTCTGGCTGTCAGCACGGCTTTCAGTGTGGTCCTGCTCGATGGGCTCTTGTGGCTGGTGCATCCTCTTCCTTCCGGTCATTCCGCGCAATGGATTACGAAGACAGACATCCCTGGTGTGAAGCAGCAGATCCGGTTCGAGAAGTATCAGGATTTGCGCGGCCGATCCTGGACCCAGGAGTCGCAGTTGCGGAAGCCCCCGGGAACTTTGCGCATTCTGGTGGTGGGAGCGTCTACAACCGAAAGCCCGGCGCAGGAATCGAAGGACGCCTGGTGGGGGGTGCTCGAGGAAAAACTCCAGCAGCAGCCGGAACTTGCAGGAAGCTCAGTTCAGGTTCTTGCGTTCGGTCAAGGCGGCTTCGAGGTGTCAGACATCGTCATGTGGCTCAAGTCCGAGCTTCCTGAGTTGAGTCCTGACCTTCTCGTTACACTCGTAGGTATCAACGACCTGACATGGCCGGAGCACTCGGACTCCGACCTTCATATATCCTATCGTCTTCGAGGTTTTCTTCGGACAGTGTCGCAGATCTACCGCCACCTGTCGGCGATTAAGCTGAAACGGGATCTCGGCCGGGGCGCTGCGATCAGATGGAGCTCAACGAAGGAGCTCAAGGAAGCCGCGGAGAGGTTTCGTGCGCTGCCGCTTCGTGAACCTGCGACCAGAAACCCCGATCCTCTGCCTCGATTCCTCGCTGGCGTACAGTCCATCATCAGTCTTGCCCGTCGTAATGGCATCCCGATTCTGTTGCTGGGCCAACCGGTTTTGTGGAAAGAGGAGATGACGGAAGCGGAGGATTCCGTCCGATGGTTCTCGCCCTATGAAGGGAAGGTGGCGTTCCGAGCTTCGGGGGACTGGCTGTACCGTGAGATGCAACGGTTTAACAACGCGCAAAATAAAGCCGCGGCGGAAGCGGGATCTTGCTTCTTGAAACTCGACCAGGTCATCCCTAAGTCATTGGAAATGTTTTATGACGACTGCCACTTTACCGATGCGGGAAGTATCAAGGTGGCGGAGGCGGTTTTGCCGGCAGTGGTTGAATGCCTCCGCAGAAACTGAACAACCGGTTTGCAAGTACTGCCAGGAATCTAGCTGCTGACGAGTAACGTCCCGCAATAAAACCGATCCGTCTAATGAGGATGTTGAATCTCTTTTACGAAGAAGCGCCGATCACTGATCGCTGGTTTCCAACGGACCGCTATTCGCGCAGGATTGCGCGGCGGATCCTTCGAGGAAAAGCGCAGCCGGGCGGGCAGATGCGGGTTTTTCTAAACCTGCGCGCGGGACTTGATCGCATCAAGGTTCCGTATCGCGTCAATGATTACAAATTTGCGGCCGGTAATACGAGCGAGGTTGTTGGAATTATCGGGAAGCCGCACCTTCTGAAGAAGGTCGAATGGCAGAATCCGATCGTCTTCGGCGCGGCGGTGTATTCACATCCTTCTGACGATCCAGATTTGTTAGCGCGACTGGCGATTCGCAAGGTGTTGGTTCCCGGTGAGTGGATGCGTGAAATGTGCGCCCCGGCGTGGGGTGATACGGTAAAGGCATGCCCGGTCGGGATCGACACTGAGAGATGGTCGCCCGCGCCAACCGAAAGCAAGGACATCGACATTCTTCTCTACGACAAAGTGATGTGGAAGCGCGATTGCGCCGAGCACGAGCTAATCGAACCAATCACTGCCCAACTTCAGCGCGCACAAATGACCATCGTCAGCCTTAGATATGGTGCTTACCGCGAAGAGGACTTTCATCGGCTACTTACCCGCAGCAAGATGATGATCTTTCTGTGCGAACATGAAACGCAGGGCATCGCTTATCAGCAAGCTCTTTCATGCGGCGTACCGATGTTGGCCTGGGACCACGGGGGCTATTGGCAGGATCCTTCTTACTATCCGCACAAAGTTAAATTCGCGCCGGTCACCTCGGTGCCCTATTGGGACGATCGGTGCGGCGTGAAGTTCAAAGACATCGATCAGTTTTCCGGTAAGCTGAGAGAGTTCCTCGATAGACAAGCAGCTAACGACTTCGCTCCTCGGGAATTCATCTTGGAGAACCTGACACTGGAAAAGTGCGCCGCTCGATACGTTGACTTTTACCATGAGGCCGCCGGCTAATCCTTTGCGCGTTTCCGAAACTTGGCAGGAAATCGTCACGTAATGATGAGACCGGAGCATTGATGAGTAAGATTCTGATTCTAATCGCCGGCCATCTCTGCGCGGCGCCACGGCCGCAGAAGGAGGCGGAAGCGCTCTCTGCTGCTGGTCATGAGGTTACAGTGCGCGGAGTTTGGTTTGACTCGGAGCTGGCCGAACGAGATCGTGAATTGACGGCTAACCGGCGATGGCGTTTTGATCCAATTCTCGATCTGCGTCCGCTTTCGTTTACCAGACGCTCAAAGAACATTACCGTTCGTGCTCGTCGCAGACTCGCTTACGAGACGCATACTCGTTTCGGCAGATTCACTCCGTCGGTGCTTGGCTACGACGTAAATGGGATGCTGAAGAGCGCACTGCACGAGAAGGCTGACTTAACGATAGTTCATTCCGAAGCGGGACTCTGGGTCGGCAAACAGTTACTGAAGCAGGGAATGCGCGTCGGTGTCGATTTCGAAGACTGGTTCTCAGAAGATCTTCTGCCCAGGGATCGCATCAGACGTCCAGTCGAGCAACTCAGGAGTTATGAGGCCGAGTTGATCGGGCAATGCGACTATCGCGTCACGACATCGCATGCTTTGGCGGGCGCCTTAAGCACGGCATACGCGGCGCCACGGCCGGACGTTGTTTACAATGTGTTCCCGTTCGCCGAGCGAGCCAGGATTGATGGTGAAATGCGCGACCGTTCGGACAGACGGCTTCCATCGTTGCATTGGTTCTCGCAAACAATCGGCGAAGGGCGTGGACTCGAAACGCTGATTCGATCACTGCGAATAATATCTGTTCCCTTGGAAATACATCTGCGCGGTAATTGCCCTGAGAACACGCGTCAATGCTTGAATCGAATTGTGCCTGAGTTGTGGCGCGGAAGATTCTTTATTCATCCTACCGTGCCCAATGGAGAGTTGCTTTCACGAATCGCCGAGCACGACATCGGCTTGGCGCTTGAGGTTCCATATTGCTTCAACCGGGAATTGACTGTCAGCAACAAAGTTTTTCAATACTTGCAAGCAGGCTTGGCGATTATCGCAACTGATACTGCCGGTCAGCGAGAAGTCTTCGCACGCCGACCCGAAATCGGATCTCTGATTCCGGCCAACGACCCGCACGCGCTGGCGACGGCCATCGAGAACTTGGTGAACGAGCAGACCAAACTAAGGTTAGCCAAAGCCGCCGCGGTCAAAGCAGCGGCGGAAGAGTTCTGTTGGGAGAAGCAACAAGATACGCTGCTCGCGGCGGCGGACGTCGCCCTTCAGTCTAAGTCACCAAACCCTGCGTCCGCCAACCTGAGTTTCGCGACCGCATCGTAAGCCATGACTCAGCGCCACGTCCTAATTGTGTCCCCGCACTTTCCACCGATCAACGCGCCAGATCATCAGCGAGTCCGCATGTCGTTGCCGTATTTTGCTAAGTGTGGATGGCGGGCGACCGTACTTGCCGTCTCTCCGGAATATGTCGAAGGCAAACCGGATTTGATGTTGCTGCGAACGGTGCCAACCACGACTCGCGTTATTCGGACGCGAGCACTGCCAGCTAAACGGACGCGTCGATTAGGCGTTGGAAATTTGGGTCTCCGGGCTTTGCCATTTTTGAGTAGAGCGGGTGACCGAGCGCTTTCGTCGGAACATTTTGATTTGGTTTTCTTTTCGACGACGGCTTTTCCAGTGATGGTGCTGGGCCGGCGTTGGTTGAAGCGGTGGCGCGTGCCCTATGTTTTGGATTTTCAGGACCCGTGGCTCAGCGACTACCACTATCAACGAACCGGCTCGCCGCCCGGCGGCCGCTTCAGGTACGGACTCACGCAGAACCTGGCGCGCTGGCTGGAGCATTACACGTTGAAGAGAGCGAGTCACATCATCAGTGTTTCGCCGGCTTATCCGAAGACACTACAGCAAAGGTATCAATGGTTGTCCGCAGATCAATTTACAGTCTTGCCGTTTGGGGTCGCGGAAAATGATTTCGAGTTGGTGAAGTCCCTCGACGTGCGCCAGCGGGTATTTGATCCTCAAGACGGCAAGCGACACTGGGTTTACGTGGGCGCGGGCGGAGCGGCGATGACGACCTCGATCAAGCCTTTCTTCGCGGCGCTGAAAACAGTTCGAAGCAATGGCGGTCGCCAGTTTGACAATTTGGTCGTCCACTTCGTGGGTACGGATTACGCCGCCGGCGATCGGGCGCGGGAGACTTTCAAACCCCTAGCCGCCGAATGTGGCGTGGCTGATGTTGTGGAGGAGATTCCGAATCGCATCCCGTACCTGGAAAGCCTGAAGTGCCTAATCGATGCCGAAGCGCTGGTCGTGCCCGGCTCTGACGATCCAGGATATACCGCATCAAAAATCTATCCTTACATTATGGCTAACAAGCCAATGCTGGCGATATTTCACGAAGACAGCAGCGTTGTAGATGTGCTGCGCGCGACAAAAGCCGGCACGCTGGTAACGTTTAAGACTAAAGCCGATTTCGCTGGCATGGCTCGTGAGATCGAAACCAATTGGTTCAAGTCCGAATTTCAGCAGCCACCCGGAATCGATCGAAAGGCGTTGGAGCCTTACCTAGCTCGCGAGCTGACACGGCGGCAATGTGCGATCTTTGATCGAGCCATCAACAAGGGCGCATTCAATCTGTCTTTCAAAGACTCAAGGTGAAAGGTAACTCCGCGAAGCTCCGCGTTCAATTCGGTTGTGGGCTTTCTGCGCCCGAGGCCTGGCGTAATTTTGACTGCTCGCCGACTATTAGATTTGAGAAATTGCCGATCATCGGTCGACTATACACAAAGAATGAGGAGAGGTTCCCGTCAAACGTCGAGTACGGCGACATCGTTAGGGGCTTACCTTTACCGAGCGGGTCATGCACCGCTGTGTACGCCAGTCATGTGCTGGAACATCTCTCACTCCGTGAGTTTCGAATGGCGCTCAGAAACACGCACCAGTTGCTCGAGCCCGGAGGTAGATTCCGCCTGGTGTTGCCGGATCTTGAAATTCTTGCACGGCGGTATCTCGATTCCAAAGACGCGACTGCCGCGCTAGAGTTCATGAGAGAGACTTCATTGGGCATCGAAACTCGGAGTCGAACGCTACTCGGGTTTCTGAGATCGTGGCTCGGTAATAGCTCTCACCTCTGGATGTGGGACTTCAAATCGCTTGCGCATGAATTATCTGCGGCAGGTTTTGCTAACATCGAAAAGAGATCCTTTGGAGACGAGCCATTATTCGCAGACGTTGAAGATGCCAGTCGATTCGTGAATACAGTTGCAGTGGGATGTGCGAAACGATAATGCGGCTTTCTGTTTTGAAAGGGTCTCGATGAAAGCTAGACGACTGGCGATTCTGTGCACTCATCCGATCCAATACCACAGTGGATGGTTTAAGGCGCTTGCGGCACAGCCGAAAATCGATCTCGAGGTGCTGTTCTGTCGTACCGCGACATCAGCCGAACAGGCCGCAGCAGGTTTCGCGGTGGAGTTCGATTGGGATGTTGCGTTGCTCGATGGTTACCAATATAGATTCTTGAAGAACATTGCCAGAAACCCAAGCGTTGCGAGATTCAGTGGACTGGATACACCTGAACTTCTATCGGTCATCGAGAGGGAGACATTTGATGCCGTCATTATTATTGGCTGGCATTATAAAAGCGCATGGCAAGCTTTGTGGGCTTGCTGGAAAACGAAAACACCGGTGATGATGCGCAGCGATTCAAACCTTCACACTGAACGTAGCCTCGCAAAGAAGATCGTTAAGAAACCGTTCTATAGTTGGTTCATTCCGAAGCTCGATGCGTGTTTGCCGGTCGGCACATGGTCACGCGATTACTTTCTACACTACGGCGCGCGGCCGGATCGCATTTTTATTGTGCCACACGTCGTTGATGTGGACTTCTTTCGCAAGGAAGCGGAGAGTTGGCGGCCGCGGCGATCAGAACTGCGTCGAAGGTGGCACCTTGTTGAGGACGCAACCGTATTTCTCTTTGCGGGAAAATTCATTCCGAAGAAACGGCCTTTGGATTTCGTTCACGCGATCGCAAGCGCAAACTCGAACGGGAACCGGATTATGGGTCTCATGGTTGGTGACGGACCCTTGCGAGCAGCTTGCGAGGAAACGGTTAGGGTAACGACCGCTCCAATTCGCTTTGCCGGTTTTTTGAATCAATCTGAAATCCCATCCGCGTACTCGGTTGCCGATGCATTGGTACTGCCTTCGGACGGCGGCGAAACCTGGGGATTGGTAGTGAACGAAGCCATGGCGAGCGGCAGGCCAAGTCTGGTCAGCGACCGCGTCGGCTGCGGACCCGAGCTGATCGTGCCTGGCGAAACAGGGGAAATCTTTGCGTGCGGCGACACGCGGAGGCTAGCTTCGCTGCTTGGCTCGTACGGAAAGCAGCGAGATCGTCTGAAAGAAATGGGCGTGGAGGCAGAACAGAAGACCACTCAGCACGTGGCAGCGGCAGTTAGAGCTGTGATATCCGCCCTCGATGCCGTAAATCAAGACGCGCGAAAATGAATTCGTCACTCTTAACAAACAGATTTCCTAAATCCCTCATTCGGTGGTCTGTGCCGGCAGCCATAACGGTTTTGTTGTGGCTGATGCGTTCGAATGAGGTCTCTCTGATGCAGATGGTCTTGGCCCTTTTGCTGCTTTACCTTCCCTGGCGCACTTATCTGACCTGGAGATCTGGTAAAAAGGGCAGCCTGCCGGTCTTTTCAATGATTGGATTCATGTATGGGCTCTATTATGTGCTGCCGCTCTTCTGGGAGCCGCACACAATTTCGGAAGTTTACTCGCCAACCGGTCACAACGTTTCGGACGCTGGAGTTACCCTAGCAATGTTAATGGTGGTACTCGGCGTTGGTAGTCTTTGGCTGGGAATGCACGTGCGTGTGGGACGACTCCTCGCGCCGCGCCATCTCTCGATCAATCTGGCGCCGTCCCGTCGTCCTTATATTCGCGTTGTCCTTGCGGTTGGTTGCCTGCTCAACGTTTATGATCTCTCGCCATACATTCTCGGCGAAGGAGGAAGACAACTGACCGGTATCGTGATTTCGGTTGTGCCCATGCTGGCGTTTGTAATCATATTCCGCGACTACCTGCGGGGCGATAGCACTCAGGTGGATAGAATCCTGCTGATGACATTTGTGGCCAGTCGTTTGTTCAATGGTCTGTCGTCGGGCTGGCTGGGGGTGTCGATGTCACTTATCCTGACGTGCGGCGTCGTCTACTTAGCCGAGCGCCGAAGAATTCCCCAAGTAGGCCTTATTCTAGTGGTCTTCTTTGTCCTCTTCTTCCAGGTAGGCAAAGAAGACTTTCGTAAGACTTATTGGAATGAAGAGTCTCAAGGAGTAGCCCTGGGAGCTACCCAGGGCGGAAGGTTCGAACGCGCCTCGTTTTGGGTTCAAAGATCATTGGAAAAATGGGGAGATACGTTTGCTGATCCTAACGTGCAGACTCTCAGGGACGCAATCGCACCCAGCGTCTCGCGTATTTCTCTGCTAAATCAAACAGCGAACGTTCTCGATCTTACTCCATCAGTGGTTCCTTACCAGTACGGCCAGCTTTATTCCTATCTGGGGATCACGCTGATTCCGCGTTTTCTTTGGCCGGACAAGCCTTCGATGAATGGGGCGAATCAGTTTTACCAGGTTGCTTACGGTCTGACCCGCGAGGACGATCTGGCTCAGGTATCAATTGCGGCGGGAACCTTAACCGAGGGCTACATCAATTTTTCGTGGCCCGGCGCAGTTGGCATTATGTGTCTGCTGGGAATGTTTTTCGATTTCTACCAGACAACGTTTCTTTCGGTTAAGTCTGGAGCTTTGCTGCAAGCTGTCGGCGTGGTGTTGTTGCCGACGTTTCTTTCGATTGAGTCACAGCTTGCCCAGTATCTGGGCGGCATCGTTCAGGAGGTGGTAGTAATTCTGATAGTGATGCTACCGGCGGTTAAGATAACGCGTACCATGCGTCGTTGGGACGCGCTCCTTCCTCAACATTGATTCTCGTACTTCAAACCACTACGTTCGGCGTGCACGGCGGGATCCCGGCGTATAACCGTATGGTGTGCCGCGCTTTGAATGACTTGAGCGACCCAAACCTCGATAGCGAGCGTCGGGTTTTGATTGCAACGGATCGCAGGTCTGACGCAGAGTATCCCTCCCAGTCATTTTCAAATCTTTCGTTTGAGGTATTTGGCGGAAATCGATCCGCATTTGCTCGGAGCGTTATCGCGAGTGTTTTAAGACAGCGAGTAGATCTCCTCTTGATAGGTCATGTTAACTATTCACCGTTGGGAATGGTGCTGAAAGTTTTACGGCCGTCATTGCGTTATGGAGTGATGGTCCATGGCGTCGAAGTGTGGACGCGTCTGACGTTACTAAAGCGATGGGCGCTGCAACGCGCGGATTTCGTGATGGCGGTGAGTGAATTCACGAAGGCGAAAGTGGTGGAATTCAACGGAGTAGAAGAGGGGCGCATTAGGATCGTCCCAGACACGATGGGATGGACCGTGGATTCAGACGAAGACGGAACCGGCAACGCCGAGAGAAAGATTGACACGCTCCTAACACGTCTAGGAAAACCAACAGCCACGCTCTTACTTTCCGTTTGCAGGCTGGAAGCCAGCGAGAAATACAAAGGCATCGATACGGTTATTAATGCGTTGCCTTCGGTAATTGCTCGTGTCCCTGATGTGCAGTATCTCGTAGTTGGGAGCGGAAGTGACCTGGAGCGGCACAACCAACTGGCGGCTGATCTCGGTGTTGCAGATCGAGTTCACTTCCTTGGATCAGTCGATGAGGCTACGCTCCGCCAATATTACAGAGCGGCAAATGTGTTTATCTTACCGAGCGACGGTGAGGGTTTTGGCATTGTCTATTTGGAGGCGATGCATTACGCGAAACCGGTCATCGCCGCAGACAGTCGCGCGGTTCCGGAAGTCGTCAAACATAACGATACTGGCCTGCTGGTTGAATACGGAAATCGCGGGCAACTGGCAGAAGCCATAACGTCGCTTTGTTTAGATCGATCCTTGCGCGAACGAATGGGCGAGGCCGGGCGGAGGCGACTCCGCGAGAAATTCTCGTTTGAGTCTTTCAAGCAGAAACTTCACGAGCTAATCCTTCAGGAACTACAGATTCCTCTACCGCTGGCCCAGCGAACAATTGCTCGAGGAGTCGCAAGCGCCGACCTGTGATTGTGGCTGGAATGCAACTCGACGAAATCGAAGATCGATGAGAGTTCTACACGTCATTCCTGCTGTCTCACCAAAGTATGGCGGGCCTAGCGAGGCGTTGGTGCCAATGTGCAAGGCTCTTTCGAAGCGTGGTGTCGATGTGCAGATCGCGAGCACGGATGCCGAGCCTCGTGGACGAATCAGGGTTGAGCTAGCGACTCCTACTGCCTATCAGGATGTGCCCGTGATCTTCTTCAAGAGGCAGTGGAGTGAAGCCTTCAAGTATTCACCTCAACTCGCGGGCTGGCTTAATCGGAATGTCTCGCGTTTTGACCTGGTTCATATTCATGGAATCTTTTCGCACGCCTGCTTTTCGGCGGCCACAGCATGCCGCCGCTCTGGGATTCCATACGTTATCCGACCATTGGGAAATCTTGAGGATCGCAGCTTAAAGCAGAAGAGTCTACGAAAAAAACTGTTCTTGAATCTGGGTGGGAACAGGATGTTGCGCAACGCGGCGGCCATTCATTATGTCTGTGAGACTGAAAAGTGCCGATCCGAGACTGCCATAGGAATAAACCACGGCATTGTTGTCCCACTCGGTATCGATCTGTCGCCGCCTTCATTAACAAAAGAAAGGAATATAAGCGACCAGCGGCCTTACCTGTTGGTGCTTTCTCGTTTACAACCCTCGAAAGGCATAGACGTATTGATTGAAGCTTTTCTTGCAGCTCGCGAGGACAAGCCGCTCAGCAAATGGCAACTCGTGATCGCGGGTAAAGGGTCATCCCAATACGAAGCCTTACTGAAGCGAAAGATCAAAGCGAGGGGAGCAACTGACACAGTTCTCTTTCCCGGCTGGTTGGAGGGCGAAGCTAAAGCGCGGAGGCTGAATCAGGCTTCGCTTCTCGCCCTACCCTCACACCACGATGCTTTCGGTTTCTGCCTGGTCGAGGCCATGTCGTACGGCGTCCCGGTGATCGCGAGCCCTGAGGTTGGCCTGGCAAGCGAAATTGCAGCCGATCGCGCCGGCTGGATCACCGCAGTCGAAACCAAGTCCCTGACTGATACTCTGAGATCCGCGATGAGCGATGAGAGTGAACGCCGAATGCGGGGTGCGGCTGGCAGGCAACTTGTACGCAAGTTTGATTGGGACGAGGTTACCGACCATCTGATTCGACTCTATGAATTAGCAATTCGCGGAGTCACGGTGTAATGCTCAACCTAATCACGCCACTCATCCTTACTTTTAATGAAGCGCCGAACCTTGCGCGCACCCTGGCCCAACTGTTTTGGGCTCGTGACATTACAATCATTGACAGTTTCAGCAGTGACGAGACGCTGTCAATCGTATCTGGTTTTCCGCAAGCGCGGATATTCCAAAGGAAGTTTGACAGCTTTGCGGGCCAGTGCAATTTCGGCTTGCGTGAAACTGGGATTACCTCAGAGTGGGTTTTGAGTCTCGACGCTGACTACCTCATTACTGATGAAATGATCGAAGAGCTTGCATCGCTGAATCCGAACGCTGACACAGACGGCTTTCGCGCAGGCTTCACTTATTGCATCGAGGGACGACGACTGCGAAGCGGCCTCTACCCACCAGTGACCGTTTTATTTCGCCGGCTAAGAGCCATCTATGTAGATGATGGTCATTCGCATCGAGTGAACGTCAAGGGTTCGGTTCGTAATTTGAAATCGCGGATTCTGCATGACGATCGGAAGCCGCTTAGTCGCTGGTTTCAGTCACAGCAGCGATACATGGCGCTGGAAGCGAAGAAAATCGTTTCGGCGGACGTGGAAAGCTTAGGGATTGCTGATCGAATTCGGAGGTTGCGGTTGATTGCTCCGCTGGCGGTGCTTTTCTATTGTCTGATTGTTCGTGGCGGGGTGCTGGATGGATGGGCCGGATTTTTCTACGCGTTTCAGCGGATGATGGCGGAGCTGCTGCTGTCGCTTTACCTGATCGAGCAGGATTTCAATGCGGCGACCGCGCCGCGGAGACAGTTTGCAGACGGCAGTAGGCAGAAGGCAATTGAGGGCGAGAGGTGAATCATCGGGTAACGAGATTGTTGTTAGCTCAACTAAGGAGCCGCATAGGGTTGAGATTCTTGATCGAGCGTGTTTGCTCTAAGAAGATTTACGAAAACCTCATGAGGGCATTATCATTGGGTTATGAGACTAACTGACTTTCCGGATGTTCAGGGTTTACCTGTCAGACAAAAACTCGATCTCGTTGACGAATTGTGGGTATCTATGGCTCCTGAGCCAAGTAGCCTAGGCCGTATGATAAAATAGTATTCTCTTGGAGGTGGACGATGCAGAAGATAGTTAAGATTGAGGTCTCGGCAGATGAAGCCACTCAGGTTCAGAACGCGCTTGATGCTTATATTTTGGAAATGGAGCATGCCAGTGAGCGAATGAAAAAAGACCAAGAAGAAATAGACCGGCTAAAGGAAGAAACTAAGGCCATTGCTGTTGAAACCGGCGTGTTGCTCGCGGAACTTAAGGAAGCGGCATAGTGCTGAAATACCTGCTGGATCTCGCGAAATGGTTGTTCGGTCTGACTCAGGAGACTGAAAGAAACAAATCTGACATCAAAGAGCTGCGTGCGTAACTCAAGGACATCCGCGAGGCTTTTCACCAACTGACACTAGTTGTCCATAGACTATCGTTTGAAGTTAGCCGCGTGAGTGAGAACGAGAAGCAGGAGCGGCAAAAGATAATCTTGGAACTCGAAAACGCACTACTCCAGTTTGACAAGCGTCTTCCACCGAAAGCCGACGCTGGGGGTAATGAGCAGTGACTCAACCTCGGAAGCCGCTTAGGCGACCTTACCTCCATTTAACCGACGTTCTCTTCTTTCGGAAAACAAGACAGACTGCAAAGGGGTTAGGACGGATGTGTACATCCTCGGCATAAACGCTTATCACGGTGACGCGGCGGCGGCGATCGTGCGTGACGGTGAGTTGATTGCCGCGGTTGAAGAAGAGCGCTTCAATCGCATCAAGCACTGTGCGGGGTTTCCCACGCAGTCAATCCAATACTGTTTGCGTGCGGCGGGAATTGGGATCGAGGAAGTCGATCATGTCGGCATCTCGCGCGATCCTTCCGCGCACTTGCACAAGAAGGTGCTGTTTGCGGCGAGAAGGTTTAGCCACAGAGGCACAGAGGCGGGGAGGTTAGAAGGCGGGAGGCAGTCAGCAGGAGGCAGTCGGCAGGAGGCAGGGGGCAGAGCGCAAAGGGCAGAGAGCAAAGGGCCTGGGGCCAAGAACGAAACGGAAAGATCAATGAGTGTAGGGCACATTGCCAACGGCGCTTCGCGCTTAGCTCTTTTATCGTCGCCCTTCGCCGTTCGCCCTTCGCGCTTGGCGCTTGGCGCTTCGCCCTCTGCAAACGGCAATGGTTATGGATTGACGCGTCAGGTTATTGACGCGTCAGGTTATAGATCGTTTGCGCAACGCGGCTAAGGTGCGCGATTTGAAAGATGATTTGGCCAGAGCGCTCGGAGTTCCGACGTCGAGATTGCGCGCGCGGTTTCACAACATCGAGCATCATCGGGCGCATCTGGCTAGTTCGTTCTTCGTTTCACCATTCGAACGGGCGGCGCTACTCTCGCTCGACGGCTTTGGCGATTTCATTTCGACGATGTGGGCCAGAGGCGTTGGAAACTCGATAAAAGTTCTGGGTCAGGTTGAATATCCGCACTCGCTCGGGATTGTCTACACGGCGACAACGCAGTTTCTCGGTTTTCCTCATTATGGCGATGAAGGAAAGGTGATGGGGCTGGCGTCTTATGGGCAGCCGCGGTTCATCGGAGAGTTTCGCGACCTCATTCGGACTGAAAAGAAGGGGCAGTTTCGGCTCAACCTGGATTATTTTCGCCATGCGGCGGAAGGTGTCGATATGACGTGGAATGATGGCGCGCCAAAGATCGGAAAACTTTTTTCGGATGAGTATGGGCGCAAGTTTGGCGCGGCACGCGAGCCGAATACGCAGTTGACTGATCGAGAGAGCGACTTGGCGGCGAGCTTGCAATTGCGGCTGGAAGAAGTTGCTTTCCATCTTCTTAATCACTTGCATGATGAAACCGGTCTCACTGATTTGGGCCTGTCCGGCGGAATTGCTTACAACTCGGCGATGAATGGCAAGATCCTTTTGCACACGCCATTCCAAAGAGTCTTCATTCAACCGGCGGCGGGCGATAGCGGCACGGCGTTGGGTGTTTGTTATCAGATTCTGAGCGAGGTGAGGAAGGGCCAAGAGCAAAGAGCCAAGAGCGAAGAGCTATTGGCCTCTTCGCATGACGCTTTGCCCTTCGCCCTTTGCTCTTTGCCCTTTACGGGACCGGAATTTGGGGATGAAGAGATATTAAGAGAACTGGAGATCTCAGATATCAAATCTCAGCATCCGGATGTGACTTCTGCGAAATATTCAGATTCGGAAATCACGAAGCGCGCGGCCCGTGACGTCGCCGATGGTCTGGTCGTTGGTTGGTTTCAAGGAAGAATGGAATTCGGACCACGCGCGCTCGGCAATCGATCGATTGTGGTGGATCCACGCCGCGCGGAGATGAAAGATATCCTCAATCGGCGCATCAAAAAGCGCGAGCCCTTTCGACCGTTCGCGCCGTCGATTCTAGCGGAACATGTCGGTGATTATTTCGAGCAGACGCATCCCGCGCCGACAATGCTAATGGTCTATCAGATCAAGCCCGAGCGGCGAGCGGAGATACCCGCGGTGACTCATGTCGATGGCTCGGGCCGCTTGCAGACGGTTTCGCGAGCGGAGAACGCCCGGTTCTATCAACTGATCGAGGAGTTTTACAAACTTACCGGCGTGCCCGTAGTGTTGAATACCTCATTCAACGAGAACGAGCCGATTGTCTGCACGCCGCGCGAAGCGATTGCTTGTTTCCTGAAAACGCGAATGGATGCGCTGTATATTGGGAATCATGTGATCCGAAGAAGATAGTAGATGTGTGATCGGGCATCATGGCTAACTGCTGAAGAATTAGGTTGCTTATGTTCTGACATTGCAAATTGCAAATTGAAAAATGCAAATTGCAAATTTCGACGAATCGGCAATCACCCAACTCAGCCCCACGCAAAGATCACGCACCCAAAGCGTTGCGGGCAATTTACAATTTGCATTTTTCAATTTTCAATTTTCAATGTAACGCAGCTAAGCGTGAAGGTCTGTTAATTCTAATTCTGTAACCCCGAATGAAGATCCTCCTCCTCAATCAGTGTTTCTACCCAGACATCGTAGCGACGGCTCAGCAACTGACTGAAGCAGCGCGTGGCCTGGCCGAACGGGGGCACGAAGTTACGGTAATTTCGAGCCGGCATGGCTATGACGATCCGCGATTGCGTTTTCCCCGGCGTGAGCGGTGGAAAGAGATCGAAATCGTTCGTCTGCGCTCGATTAGCCTGGGAAAGACAAGGGCATGGAAGAGGGCGCTGAACTTTGCGAGTTTCACCCTGGCCTGTGGGTTGCGCCTCGCAGTTACGCGTCGCCACGATGCGGTGGTCGCCCTGACTTCGCCACCGCTCATTTCCTGGCTGGCCTCGATGTTCACGCGCATAAAAGGTGGACATCTGGTTTTCTGGGTGATGGATTTGAATCCGGATGAAGCCATAGCGGCCGGTTGGCTCAAAGCTGATTCAGTTATGGCGAAGCTGCTCAACACCCTACTGAAGAGCAGCATGTCGCGCGCGGATCGAATCGTCGTGCTCGATCGATTCATGAAAGAGCGCATCGTGGCAAAGGGAATTCCCGAAGAGAAGATCGCCGTGATACCTCCGGCTAGCGATGAATCCGTCCACTACGACAAACAGGGAAGGGAAGAATTCAGGACGGCGCATAATCTCTGCGGAAAATTCGTGGTGATGCACGCCGGCAATCACAGTCCCTGTCATTCACTCGACACTTTGCTGGAGGGCGCGATGGAACTGCAGGAGCGGGATGACATCGTCTTCTGTTTTGTGGGGGGCGGCAGCGAGTTGTGTAAAGTAAGGAGCTATGCGCGCGCCCAGCAACTGGAAAATATTTACTGCCTGCCATATCAGCCACAGGCAAAATTGGCCGGATTGCTGTCGGCAACGGACCTTCACGTGGTAGTGATGGGCGAAGCATTTCGCGGTATCGTTCATCCGTCCAAGATCTACAACATTCTGGCGACCGGCTTGCCGTTTCTTTACATTGGGCCGGATGAAAGCCATATGGGTGATATTATTGCGAGGATTGGTAATAATGGTTTGGCGATGCACGCAACCAAGGGCGACGTTTCGTCGGTGGTGCGACAGATCCTGAATTCGGCCGACAGCGTGAGGTCTGAAGTAGCGCCGGAGCGGACAATCCTGGCGCAGGACTTTTCCCGAAGCACGCTGCTGCCCAGATTGATTGGTGAGATTGAGTCCGCAGGTTGGGAAAGTAGCGCCGACTTCAATCTGTGTGTCCCGGCCCGCATTGACTCTTCAGTTGGTGATCAGGCGTCAACAATCACAGACTGAAAGCACGTCTGATTAAGCACGTCGACGCGTAGCGTCGTCATGGATTTAGCCCGGCGTTTTAACACCGGGTAGAAGCAACGAAACATTCGCGTCGCGTCGCGACGCCTGAAAACAATTGTGAGAATATCAGAGAGTCAGTCGTCGCGACGCGACGCGAACAAACCCACGACGTGCTTCCCGGCGTTGAAACGCCGGGCTAAACTCATGACGACGCTACACGTCGAGGGTGCTGATCAGAGCTTCCCGAAGCCTGTGCTGCTAACCAGATGAAGACTTACTTCGCACTGTTTCTAATTGCGGCCAGCGCGTCTTTGATCCTGACGCCTCTGTTGCGGCGTTTCTGCGAACGCTATCGTCTGGTTGATGAACCGAAGGACAACCGGCGCGTTCACCAGAAAGCCGTGCCGCGACTCGGCGGCGTGGCAATCTTCTTATCGATTCTGATTGCGCTATCAGTGCTGGCGCTGGTTAACAATTTAGTGACCCGGGCGCTGCATCCCGAGTTTAGAGGTATTGCCGTCTTGCTTGCCTGCGGTCTGTTGGTGTTGTTGCTCGGGATTTACGACGACCTGCGTGGCGCTAATGCGACGGTGAAGTTTGCTGGGCTCGCGGCTGTGACAGCTCTGTTCTATGCGTTGGGCGGGCGCATCGAGGGGCTTTCTATTCCTTTTATCGGCGGCGTTAGTTTTCATCCGATTCTCGGATTCGTCTTGACGATGATCTGGGTGGTGGGAATCGCTAATGCCTTCAATTTGATCGATGGCATCGATGGTCTGGCAGCCGGTTCAGCCCTCTTCTCTTCGTTAGTCCTACTGACGGTTTCAATTGTTCAGGGTAAAACGATGGTCACCGTAGTCGCGCTGGCGTTGACGGGCGCGCTGGCCGGCTTTCTTCGTTACAACTTCAACCCGGCATCGATCTTTCTGGGTGACTCGGGTTCGTTGTTCATTGGCTTCGCACTCGCCGCGCTCTCAATTCAAGGATCGCAGAAGGCCTCGACAGCGGTGGCCGTCGCAATTCCGGTTCTCGCCTGTGGACTCCCAGTCGTAGATGCCGGAGTCACCATTGCACGTCGGTTCGTCAGTGGGAAGCCCATCTTCCAGGGTGATCGCGAGCACATTCACCATATGCTGCTGGCGCGGGGATGGTCGCAACGCCGGGTCGCGCTGGTATTGTATGGCGTGAGTGCCTTATTTGGTTTGTCGGCAATGTTGTTCGTCAATAGCGGCAGCGGTCTTACGGCGGTCGTTCTTTTCGTCATCGGCGTAGCCGTGGTTCTGGCCATTGGCCATCTGCGTTATCACGAAGTAGATGAGTTGCGCGCCAGCTTCAAACGAAATATTGGCGAGCGACGCACGCGCGCAACCAACAACTTGCGTCTGCGTCGGGCATGTCAATCAGTGGCTTCGGCGATGACGATCGATGAACTCTTTAGAGGCACGCTCGAAATTCTGGAGTTGGGTGAATTCGGCTACGCGACCGTTCAATTCAGTTGCAACGGTCAAAGGGAATTGAGCGAGCGAGTTCTGGCCGCAGGCAACGGCTCGATACAAAACGTTACCCTCGATCAGGGGCGAATTAACTGGTCGTGGAAAGGCGATGACTATAAGCACCTCGATGTCGCCGGCTCGGCCCGCTTCTGGACCATGCGGTTGCCGCTGGGAAACCGGGAGAATCAGCTTGGACATATGGATTTATTTCGTTCTTTCGATGCCGGCCCGCTGCAATTTGACGTGAACTATCTGACTACCGTCTTCCAACCAGCCGTAGCTCGATCCGCGGAACGCATCTTCGAAACCGCTGCGGAATCAACGCCGAGACATCTCGCCGCCGGGGCCAAATAGAGCGCTGCGGCCAAGCCTCACGTCTCCCCGTCAAACTTTGGAAGCTTCATTCATTCAATCCGCGTCTGCCAACGCCCAGACACAGCCGAAGCAACGCACGCGCGCGCTGGCGCTGATTGAAGGCGCGATCTTTTATGGTTTGATTGCCGTGATCGTCTTCACAGCGATTCCTTACGGCACCGTCGATCCATGGTCGCAGGCTGTTTTCGAGATCGTGGTTTTCTTGCTCGGCCTGTTCTGGGTCGTTCATTGCTTGCTCGCGGGCTCATGGCGTGTGGGGAATGTGCGGCTGGTCTTCCCGATGATTGCGCTGGTTGGTCTCGCCATCCTGCAGAGCTTCGTCTGGTCACAAACAGATCAAGCCGGCACGAAAGTCCTTTGGTCCCTTAGCGCCGATCCTTTCGAAAGCCGCGCACTTGCATTGAGGGTTTCCGCGTTGATTCTGGCCTGCGTGCTTTTCATCCGCTTTACGATAAGCAAACAGAGATTGAACTTCATGGTGCATGCGATCATCACGCTGGCCATCGCTTGCGCCCTGTTCGGAATTGCGCGCCAGGCGCTTCCACATGGTGAAGGTTTTCTCTTGGCACGACTCAAATCGGGGAGCGGTTATGCTCAGTTCATCAATAAGGATCATTTCTCATACTTGATGGAGATGGCTTTTGGATTGATGGTAGGCGTGGCGTTTATGCGCTCCGGGCGGCGCGAACGAATTCCGTTATACCTCTCGGGATTGGTGGTGATATGGGCGGCTCTGGTGCTTTCGCTGTCTCGCGGAGGATTGTTGGCAATGAGCATTCAGACGATCTTTGCGGGACTCTTGTTTCTGAATTCGAGAAATCCCAGGCGAGATCCGGTCGCATCCACCACCCCAAGCGGGCTGCCCGCTTGGGGACCCCGGTCCGCTCGCGGTTCTGACACCCGCGCGACTGTGACTGCAAGTGAAGATCACCGGCTGACGTGGTTGCGTTCGACGATCGCAAAAGCATTTATGATCGGAGTACTACTAATAACCATCGTGGCCGGCGTGGCCTGGCTGGGCGGCGATCAGTTAGCCACCGGAGTAGAGACGGCCTCGATCGAAATGGCCGGCACGGACACGAGCGAGTTGCACGAAGCCGCGCGACGCCGTGATATCTGGCGGGCGAGTTGGCGGATGTTTGTGAAGCATCCAATTGCCGGCGCTGGTCTCGGAGGTTATTGGGCTGAACTGCCGAGTTTTCATGAAGGTTCGGGAGTGTTGACGCCACAGCAAGCGCACAACGATTACCTTGAAGTCCTGGCCAGCGCCGGTTTAATCGGAGCCGTGCTTCTAGTCTGGTTTGCCATTGTGCTCGTTAAGCAGACCCGGCGAAGCATTCGCGCGAGTGAAGGATTTCAACGTGCCGTGTCTTTGGGAGCAATAGTCGGACTGGCCGGCATCGCCGTGCATAGCGTCGTTGATTTTGGTCTGCATATTACCGTAAACGCGCTGGTGTTGATGGCTTTGCTGGCGATACTGAGTCTTAATTCATTCGAAGAATCGGAATTGCAAATTGAAAATTGAAAAATGCAAATTGCAAATTGGAGGAAGCTCGGGGATAAGACTGCGCCGCAAAACTGCCGGGCAATTTGCATTTTTCATTTTTCAATTTGCAATGACAGACTTTTCGCGTAAGCGCATCCAATGTTGGCGTTCAATCAATGACCAGGCCCTTGAAGCTGAGAAGACTCAACGTTAATAAAAGCGCGTTTCTTTTATTCCTATTGCTCGCGCTCATGTGCGCGACGCTTTTCGGCTGGCCACAAGACATAGCCGGTGGTGC
>QHXG01000459.1 GCA_003222845.1 Acidobacteriota bacterium
CAAAGCCGCACGTTAATGCTCGAAGCGTCGCGCGGCGTCGCGCCTAAACTTGAGCAGGTGTTCGGGGATCTGGAAAAACAGGCACGCGCCGTACTCAGACGCGAAGGCTTCGTAGAATGGAAACAGCGTCACGAACGATCTTTAGCCGCGCGCTACCAGGGCCAGTCGTTTGAACTCCCCATCAAACAAACGCGTGGCGACATCGCGGCGGCCTTTCATCGGGCGCATCGCGCGCGTTACGGCTACGCGCAGGAAAAGAACGTCGTTGAGATTGTCAGCGCGCGCCTGCGATCCGTCGGTGTCGTCGAAAAACTGAAGACTCGTCGGGCCAGTCGTTCGTCGTCAAGGCGATTTGCTAAGCCGCATGATTTTGCGGAAACGTATTTCGATCGAAAGAAGCTGCACGTTGCTGTTTATCGACGGGCAGAACTTCCAGTCGGCGCCAGATTGCACGCGCCATGCATTGTGACGGAGTATTCGGCAACAACGCTGATTCCCAGCGGGAGCGCGCCCGGACTGGATTCTTATGGAAATTTGATAATCGATCTAGGGAAATTGTCAGGATGATTTCGGAGTTCAAACTTAGCAACCTCAAGGTAAGGAAGGGAGGCTTGCCCCCGCTGCTCTTGGTCAGTTCAGTCTTTACAAAAGAAAAGCGGGGGCAAGCCACCCTTCCTTACCTTGAGGTTGGGAGATTTGAGTAGTTTCTTACAACCGCTCTTGTTGGTGAGTTGATGAAGAAATTCGATCCCATCACACTTGAAATCTATCGCGCGCTGTACACTTCAGTCGCGGAAGAGATGGGCGTGGCTTTGCGGCGGACCGCATTCTCCCCAAACATCAAAGAGCGGCGAGATTATTCATGTGCAGTTTTCGATTCATCGGGTCGCGTGATCGCGCAAGGCGACCACATGCCCGTTCATCTCGGCTCGATGCCAATGGCTGTCGCCGCGGCCTTGCGCGAAGTCGAGATCGGCCCGGGCGACGTCGTTGCGCTGAACGATCCGTTTGCCGGCGGCACGCATCTGCCGGATGTCACCCTGGTGATGGGAGTGTTCGGCAAGACAGCAGGAGGCAGACGGCAGACGGCAGGAAACAGGAAGCGTGCTCCTGCAGCCCGCATCCTGCCTCCTGCTTCCTGTCTTTTCTTCGTCGCCAATCGCGCGCACCACGCCGATATCGGCGGCGCGACGCCGGGATCCATGGGTCTGGCAACCGACGTTTATGGCGAAGGGGTGCGCATTCCGCCGATTCATTTGGCGCGCGGAGGCGAAATTTGCGACGACGTAATGAAATTAATTCTCGCGAACGTGCGCAGCAATAAAGAAAGACAGGCGGACTTTGAAGCTCAGATCGGATCGCTGAAGACTGGCGCGGCGCGGCTGCTCGAAATTGTCGCACGTCGGGGAGCGAAAGAAGCGAGCCACTACGCAGCGCATTTGATCTCATATTCATCACGCATGATGCGTCACGCAATCAACGCGATCCCTGATGGCAGTTATCAAGCTGCAGACGCGCTCGACGACGACGGCATCAGGGAAAGCGAAATTCCGATTCGCGTGCGCATTACGATCAGAGGCGATCGTGCGTTGGTTGATTTCTCAGGCAGCGCGCCGCAGGTTGCAGGCGCGATTAATGCAGTCGAAGCAATTACCGTCTCCGCAGTCTCATATTGCTTCCGCTGTCTGGTCGGCGGCGACGTGCCGGCCAGCGCAGGGCTGATGCAACCTATTGAAGTTGTGGCCCCGAAGGGAACGGTCGTCAATGCCAATCATCCGGCGTCAGTAGCCGGTGGCAACGTAGAGACCTCACAGCGCATTGTCGATACAGTCTTCAAAGCGCTGGCGCAGGCGATTCCCGAGCGCATTCCGGCGGCGAGTCAGGGCACGATGAACAACTTGACGATTGGCGGTATCGATCCGCGCACGGGCGCAGAGTTCTCCTACTACGAAACGGTCGCCGGTGGCATGGGGGCGCGGCCTTCGCTTGACGGCATGAGCGCCACGCACACACACATGACTAATAGTTTGAATACGCCCGCTGAGGCGCTTGAGTATGCCTATCCTTTGCGGGTGCGGCGTTATCGCATCAACAAAGGTTCGGGAGGAAAAGGCAAACATAAGGGTGGCGATGGAAGCATTCGCGAGATCGAAGTGCTGGCGGCGGCGAGGATGTCGCTACTCTCTGATCGTCGGAAGCGTGCGCCTTACGGATTGCACGGCGGCGAAGATGGCAAGCGCGGCCGTGCCTGCATCATTCGCACAGATGGCAGCGAAGAAGAGCTAACCTCAAAAGGAAGTTGGCAAATGGAAGCCGGCGATAGCGTGCGCATCGAAACGCCGGGCGGCGGTGGTTTTGGCAAACGTCATTGAGTCGGAAAACCATAAAAGGCTATCATGTTGTATACGGCGCATGCTGAGCGAAGCGGTTCAGAGGCAAGAAACTATGATCGACTACCTCAAGTACTTTGACCGTGAAAGTTACCTCTTTGAGCATGTACATTGGCGTTTTCACGCCGAGCATTCCCTTGGGGCGTTTGATTTCTTCTCAATCGTCATCTGGAAGGCTAATCGCGCCAAATCCAAAATCGCTCGAAGGCTTTTGAAAAAAGACCTGAAGGAAAAGCAGGAGCTAGAGGCTAGATGTCGCGCCCTCACAGACTCGCTATATAAGGCTCCCCAACACAAGGAGCGGCTACGATTGCTCATAAAGGACTGGGGGTTTGCTTTGCCTATGGCGTCTGCGATTCTGGCTGTTTGTTGGCCTGAAGAGTTCGCGGTTTATGATTACCGTGTTCGTGATCAGATCGAAGGTTTTCCAAAGTTAAATACTGGGAACTTTGAAAAACTCTGGGAGGGCTACCAAGAATACAAAGCTAAAGTATCTCAGCTTGTGCCAACCGGGTTGAGTTTAAGAGACAAAGACAGATACCTGTACGGCAGGTCAAACGCACTACAATTGGAACAAGATATTCAGCGGTCATTCAACGTGTTGGATAAATAGCATACCAGTTCCAAACTAGGCCGCTACCCCTTTGTCTGGTCAGCTAAAAAGGTCACACTGTTCCGTGGTAGAATTTTTGGCGGAGATGAAGCAAGAATGAGCCAAGCCAATTGGATGCTGGAAGAAACCATCGATCGCGGCCGGGAGATTGCCCAGGCACGCGCTCAACTAATGGAATTTGCGGCGCAACAAGGAGTGTCACCAGTAAATGATCTCGCTGACTTGAAAGGTTCGCCGGCGCCGGACGATTCGGGAAATGACGACGTCGATGAACTGCTCCGCCTGTTGCGTCAGTGGCGTGAAGAAGATTTGCCGGAGGGCGAGTAGTGGCGGTCGTTGTCGATACCGATGTGGTTTCATTTCTTTACAAGCAAGACGACCGGGGCGCCTTCTATCTTCCTTATCTCTCTAACCAGTTACCAATAATCTCCTTCATGACTCTGGCTGAACGGGAGCGATGGACGTTAGCGGCTAATTGGGGCGAGCGCAAACGCCAGCACTTGATTAAATATATGCGTCGATACGTCGTGTATCCAGTTTCGGCTCTGCTGTGTCGTAAATGGGCTGAAGTCGTCGATGGGGCGCGACGACGCGGTCATCCGATTGCGACTTCTGATGCCTGGATTGCCGCCACCGCAATGCTCCTGGACGTTCCATTGTTAACCCATAACGCCGGCGATTTTGAGAGCGAGCCTGGGTTGAATTTGATTTCACAAACCTGAGAGATAGTGACTTTTCAACTTGTATGAGCACCAAAGCAACGATGATCCGCAGCATTGAACCAGACGAAAACGAAGTTCCGGCGCGCAAAGAGCACAGGAGCGCAACCACCGCCGGTTGGATCGAGGTAATCGCCGGCTCGATGTTTTCTGGTAAATCAGAAGAGCTGATTCGCCGTTTACGTCGGGCCAGGATAGCGCGCCAGAGAATTCAAGTGTTCAAGCCTGAGATCGATTCGCGCTTCTCCGATAATCACATCGTCTCGCACTCTGAGATAAAGCACGAATCTGCCAATGTGCGGACCGCGGCGGAAATTCGCGCGCGAGTAGAAGCTAATACCGAAGTTGTGGGCATCGATGAGGGCCAATTTTTTGACAACGAACTGATTGGGGTCGCGAACGAACTCGCCGAACGCGGCGTGCGCGTGATCATCGCCGGATTGGATCAGGACTACACCGGCAAGCCGTGGGAGCCTATGCCGCAATTGCTCGCTATCGCCGAATACATCACCAAGACCCACGCGATTTGCGTCAAGTGCGGCCAGCCCGCGAACTACTCGCAACGCATTTTCGAATCCGAAGAGCGCGTCGCGGTCGGCGCCGCCGGCATGTACGAGGCTCGCTGTCGCCAGTGTTTTGTGCCACACGCCGACGCGCCGACGATTCATCCCGACTAATGATGGTAGTGAACTAACCGATCGTAATCGGAAACGGCAGGAAGCAAAGCGCG
>QHXG01000460.1 GCA_003222845.1 Acidobacteriota bacterium
GAATCAGCGACTGCGAATGGTCGGAGATCGAAGACGGCATCGCGCGTTCGCCCGGACATTGCATGACCATGGGCACCGCATCGACTATGACTTCGCTCGCCGAGACACTGGGAATGACTTTACCGGGCGCGTCTTCGATTCCGGCTGTCGATGCTAATCATTCGCGCATGGCGAGCGCATGCGGACGACGCATCGTCGAGATGGTCTGGGAAGATTTGAAGCCGAGCGACATTCTCACCCCTGCGTCATTTGAAAATGCGATCACGGCTGACATGGCGATTGGCGGCTCGACCAACGCGATCATTCATCTGGTTGCGCTTGCCGGCCGGGCGGGAATCAAACTTGATTTGAAGACCTTTGACGACATTTCACAACGCACGCCGATGATCGCGAACCTGCGGCCTTCAGGTGAATACCTGATGGAGGACTTCTATTACGCCGGCGGGTTGAGAGCGTTGCTAAAAGAGATCAGCGAGTTGCTCAGCCTGGACTCGTTGACCGTCGCGGGAAATTCGTTGGGTGCGAACCTTGCATCGGCGCGCATCTGTAAGCCTGAAGTGATTCGGTCGGTCGACAATCCAGTATCGCAGAAAGGCGGCACGGCAATTCTGTACGGCAATCTCGCGCCGAACGGCGCCGTGATCAAGCCAACTGCCGCTGAGCCGCGCTTGCTGCAACACGTGGGTCCGGCAGTCGTTTTCAAGAATCACCAGGACATGATGTTGCATGTGGACAATGAAGACTTGCCGGTTGATGAGAATTCCGTCTTGGTCCTACAGAACGCCGGCCCTTTGGGCGGGCCGGGAATGCCGGAGTGGGGCATGCTCCCAATCCCGAAGAAGCTGCTGCAGAAAGGGGTGCGTGACATGGTGCGAATTTCCGATGCGCGCATGAGCGGCACATCGTATGGAGCGTGTGTGTTGCACGTCGCGCCTGAATCATTCGTCGGTGGCCCGCTCGCGCTTGTACGCGACGGCGATCTGATCGAACTGGATGTGGCTGGTCGGAGACTTGATTTGCGTGTCGGCAATGACGAACTTGCCAACCGCCGCGCGCAGTGGAATCCGGAACCGCCGCGATATGAACGCGGGTTCGGCGCATTGTACGCGGCGCACGTGACGCAGGCGGATCAAGGTTGCGACTTTGATTTCCTGCATGCGGGCGCGGCGACGAGCGAGCCGGAGATTCACTGATGATGTCCGACAAACTTCAGTTTGTCGTTGACACTCGTTACTCTGAAGACGAATTTGAAACGACGCACACGACAAACTGAAGTTTGTCGGACATTTCGAACGTAATGATCTGATGAAGCTATCCGGAAAATCAATCATTGCCTTTCGACGTGGGGCATGTAATGGTGATGCAATCCGCGCGATCAATCCAGCGACTGGCGAAGAACTCTGCCCGATCTATTACTCCGCTAGCCCCGAAGAAGTTGATGAAGCGGCTAGGCTCGCCAGCAAAGCATTTGAAACTTACGCTCGCATATCCGGCAAAGACAAGGCAATCTTTCTTCGCAAGATCGCCGAGAACATCGAAGACCTCAGTGATGAATTAGTTGAACGCGCAACACAAGAGACCGCGTTACCCGTGCCGCGAATCAAAACCGAAACCGCGCGCACCACCAATCAACTACGTCTGTTCGCTAACTTGGTAGAAGAAGGTTCGTGGGTTGATGCGCGCATTGATCGAGGCGATCCGAAGCGGACGCCACTGCCAAAACCTGACGTGCGATCGATGCTGCAACCCCTGGGGTCGGTCGCCGTCTTTTGCGCCAGTAACTTTCCGCTCGCTTTCTCGGTTGCGGGCGGCGACACTGCGTCGGCGCTAGCCGGTGGAAATCCGGTCATTGTTAAAGCTCATCATGCTCATCTCGGTACTGCGGAACTGGTTGGGCTGGCCGTGAGCAGAGCGGTGGTAGAATGCGATCTTTCGGAAGGCGTCTTCTCTTTATTATTTGGACCGGGGCGAGAAGTTGGCCGGCAACTGATAACTCATCCGTTGATCAAAGGTGGAGGATTCACCGGCTCACGCTCTGGCGGTCAGGCCTTAATGAAGCTGGCATCATCGCGCCCTGAGCCTGTTCCGTTCTATGCCGAGATGAGCAGTGTCAATCCGATCTTCATTTTGCCGTCTGCGCTCTCAGAAAGATCGGAAGCTATAGCAAAAGGGCTTCATTCGTCGGTGACGTTAGGCGCGGGGCAGTTTTGTACTAATCCCGGACTGGTGTTCATTCCTCACGATCGCTCCGAGAAATTGATCGAGCGTCTATGCGAATTGATGGCGACGACTGCGCCATTCACGATGCTAACGCCGGGAATCTGTTTGGCCTATCAAGAGGGCGTCGAGAGGCTTTGTCAGAATCCCCGCGTCGAGCTGATTGCCGAGCAAAAGGTAAATGAAACGGGTCATGGTTTGGCCGGCGCGGCGCTCTTTCAAACCGATGCGATCTCATTTCTTGAGGATCAATCTTTGGGTGCTGAGGTCTTTGGCCCTGCGACGCTGATGATCAAGTACTCGAGTTGGGAACAACTAATCGACTGTGCGCGCAGTCTGGAAGGACAATTGACTGCGACAATTCATGCTGATACCGAAGAGCTGGAGAATAGCCATGACTTGATCGCGATTCTCCAGACAAAGGCCGGTCGGCTGGTGTTCAAAGGATTTCCCACCGGAGTCGAAGTAGGTTACGCGATGGTCCACGGAGGCCCATTCCCCGCGACCTCGGACGGGCGTTCGACTTCAGTAGGCACGCGCGCGGCTTTGCGCTTCACACGATCAGTCTGTTATCAGGACTGGCCAGACGAGGCTCTGCCGAAGGAATTGCAGAACGCAAATCCGCTGCACATCTGGCGAATGGTTGATGGAGAGATAATGAACGCTTCTGTGTCCGACAAACTTTAGTTTGTTGAATCCTTGGGAGCACGAGGTCAGTACCAACCGCCTTTAGCGTTCTGCAACTTACTGCTGGGCCAAATGCTCACGCAGCACCACCAGAGTAAGTGGACATCATGAAGAGGTAATTATGAAACTGAAAATGTCTCTGCCAATCGTTCTCGTCGCGGTGTTTTTCCTACCTAGTCCGAACCCAGTTCATGCTACGCCGAAAACCCTGGACATCTATTTCATCGATGTCGAGGGCGGCGCTGCGACGCTGATCGTAACGCCGACTGGGCAGTCGTTATTGATTGATACCGGCTTCCCGGGTGATCGCGATGCTGGTCGAATCGCACACGCCGCGCTTGAAATTGCAGGACTCAAACAGATCGATCATTGCGTAATAACGCATTGGCATCGCGATCATGTGGGCGGGGTTGCAAGTCTGGCGAGATTGATACCGATCAAGAACTATTACGACCACGGGTTGCCGCAGATAATTGCTTCCGACATGCAGGCGGAATTGATCGAGGCGTACAGGCAAATGACGCAGGGCAAGTCCGTCACGCTGAAGCCGGGCGATGAGATCAAACTTCAAAGGTCGC
>QHXG01000461.1 GCA_003222845.1 Acidobacteriota bacterium
GATGTTTATCAGGTGGATCACCATGGCTTGGACATAAGCAACAACCCGGCGTTTGTCCGGGCGCTCAACCCTCGCGTCGCGATCATCAATGACGGTCCGCGGAAAGGCGGCGAAGCGCGCACGTTCGCAACTCTGAAGAGCCTGAATGAGATCGAAGCCATCTATCAATTGCATCGCAATGTGCGCACCGTCGACAAGGACAATACAATGTCGGGCTACATTGCAAATGAAGCAGAAGTCTGTCAGGGGAATCTCATCAAGATCTCAGTCGATCCAACCGGCAAGACTTATACGGTGAGTATCCCAGCACGGCAACTCAGTCGAAGGTATCGAACACGGTAATCCGGGCAGTATCGCAGGGGTTCGAAAAGTG
>QHXG01000462.1 GCA_003222845.1 Acidobacteriota bacterium
TGCGATTCGAGTAATCGAGGCGCTCGAAGCCTACGTCGGTGGGCGCGAAGCTTTCAGTACTGCCAATTTTCTGATTCCCCGCTCACCTACCTCACTTGATCCTCTGCCACAGCTTCTCGAGGACGGCGGCGCGCGTGTCGATGTCGTCGCCACTTATCGAATCGCCTCAACAAATGAATCTCTACTGGCCCAATCAAGAGCACTGCTGGTCGGCGGCGGAATCGATTACGTCGCGTTTTCAAGCCCGTCAGATGTAGCAATGTTGGCCCAGTTATGCGACACCACCGATTTATCGCCTTCTTTTCAAGACGTGGTCGTGGCCTGCATAAATCAACCCACGAAGCAGGCCGCAGATGAATTTGGTTTGTTCGCCGATGTCGTGCCACCAGAGTCCTCAATCACGGCTCTCGTCGAAGCAATCCGCTCGTTTCAGTACCGGGAGCGGTAGCGACCGGCCCTGGGTACGCAGTCGTCCCGACTGCTTTGTGCGCGCGCGCTGAACCACCTCTAAACCCTTCCTTCTGACTAAGCGGGTACAGTTTGATGTGGCACGCGCATCTTGCGCGTGGCTTCACGGCGGGACGCCCGTGCCACTTTTTAAACTGCACCACTACCCAATAAGCGTTTCTCTAATGACAGCCGCCCAATCCCGCTGTATACTCGCGCCGATTTGCCTTTACTGGCTTCCACGGCCATGCCCAACCAACTCCGAGTAATGATCAGCAGCACAGCGCGCGACCTGCCGGAGCACCGCAAAGAAGCAGTGGATGCGTGCCTGCGTCAAGGCATGTTTCCGATCATGATGGAGCACTTGCCGGCGAGCGATGCTGAAGCGGTTCCCGCATCGTTGAAGATGGTTGATGAGGCAGAGATCTATCTGCTGATTCTCGCGCACCGTTATGGATACGTCCCGGATGCTAATAATCCGACGCGAATCTCAGTTACAGAGCACGAATGCAACCGCGCGGTCGAACGCAAGATACCGATTCTCACGTTCGTGATGCACGAGGATCACCCGGTCAAGGCTGCGGACGTCGAAAAGGGTGAGGGCGCCGCCAAACTCGAAGTCTTCAGGAATCGTGCACTGCTGAAAGTGACTAACTTCTTCAGGTCTCCAGCGGAGCTTCGGGCGAACGTGATTGACAGTTTGTCTCACCATCGACAGAAAGACCTCACCGCATTTCATTATGTCAGCGACATTCAGACGCCTCCGGAAGTTTACATCGCGCATCCTTACACGCTTCTACAAACCCACACACTTATCGGCCGCCAGAAAGAATTGAAACTTCTGACCGACTGGATCACCGGCAAAGAGTTGGAATTCGACGGACAGAAAGCGCCCGCTGATTCGGTTCGCATCATGAGTGTCATAGCCATCGGCGGTATGGGCAAGAGCGCGCTGACATGGAAGTGGTTCAACGACGTCGCACCGCAGGAAATGAAGAATCTCGCTGGCCGGATGTGGTGGAGCTTTTATGAAAGCGATGCAACGTTCGAGAATTTCGTTATTCGAGCCTTGGCATACGTGAGCAAGCGACCTATTGAGCAAGTAACCGAGATACCTGCGCGTCAGCGTGAATCTCAATTGCTCTCAGCGTTGAATCATCAACCTTTTCTGCTCGTGCTGGACGGGTTGGAGAGGAGTCTGATCGCCTATGCGAGAATGGATGCGGCGAAACTCGACGACAAGGATGTAGGAAAAGAAAGGAACCTTCGTAAGACTAGTGACCCAAAAGTTGGGAGTTTCCTGAAGCAACTCGCCCAGCTGAAACAGTCGCACGTTCTCGTGAGTTCGCGCTTGTATCCCGCGGAGTTGGAGACAGTCGGCGGCGATTCCATTCCTTATAGCTTCAACATGGATATTAAGGGTCTAACAGACGAAGATGCCGTTGAGCTTTGGCGCGCCTTTGGCGTCACTGGCCCTCGTGATGAGCTCTTGCCCGTCTTCAACTCTTTCGCTAAACACCCTTTGTTGATTCAAGCGTTGGCCGGTGAAGTCAAACGACATCGCAAAGCCCCTGGAGATTTCGCAGTGTGGCGGGCAGCGAACCCGCAATTTGATCCGGCCGGATATTCGAAAACGAATGAGGCCATGGCCCACGTTCTTGAATCAGCGCTGCTTCAGTTGACGAACAAGGGTCGTACTGTATTGCACACCATTTCCGCATTTAGAATGCCTGCGACCTATGACACCTTAACGGTGCTCCTGGTTGCGACGAAGGAGGCGCGCGAGGACCGGCGCGCCAGCAAATTGATCGCCGCAGACGCGAAAATCTTCGACGACGAGAAGGCTTTGGATAGCGTACTGAATGAGCTGGAAGACCGCGGCCTAATCGGGTGGGACAAACGTGGTAACCGTTATGACCTGCATCCAATTGTGCGCAGCGTCGTATGGAGCGATCTTAATGACGAGGCACGGAGAGGTATCTACAGCAGCTTAGAGTCGCACTTTAAAGCCATGCCAATGGTCGACGATTACCTGACTGTCAATTGGTTCGAAGAGCTTACGCCCGCCATCGAGCTGTATAACACACTGATTGGATTAGGACGTTATGACGATGCGTACGACCTCTTTTATGACAGAGTCGACGACGCTACGCTCTATCGCCTAAGCGCCAATCGGCAACGCGTGGAGTTGTTGCAATTGCTCTTTCCCGATGGAGTGGAAAAGCTGCCCCGGTTGAGCACGCAAGGTCGTCAAGCTTCCGCGCTAAACGCGCTGGCAATGACTCACCAACATTCCGGGCAGCCAGCACTGGCTGCCGCGCTCTATCGTTCCACCGAGGTGATCTACTCTAACTTAAAGGACAACGACTCGTTGAGTATTGGCTTGTGCAATCTCTCGAGCACCTTATTACTTTGCGGTTCGATCCGTGAGGCGGAGGAATCGGCAAGGCGTGCTTTACGAATGACTCTGGAGAAATCTAATCGGCATCAAGAAGGAGAAACGCTTTTCTACCTTGGACTAATCCTCGGAGCCAAAGGAGACGATGTATTCTCAACAATAGCACTTCACCGGTCGATGAAAATTTGGAAAGGACTTTCGCATGCAGCCGCTGAATCCCTGGTGATTGCGCATCTGGCGCAGCAAGCCCAACGGGTTGGTAAACTTGGCTTCGCTGTTTCGCTGGCAAACAAAGCTTGGGCCCTGGCTCGGATTCACCGGCTGGAGCGTGATTTTATTTATGCGGCCCGCGCGCAAGGCGAAGCCTTACTGGGTTTGAATGATTTTGCGGCGGCAGATGAAAGACTGCACCATGCGATCCTGCGTGCGCGGCTTGTGAATCTGGTTGATGAGGAACTAACCGCTGTCGTCGCGATTGCCGAGTTGCGAAGGCGGCAAAAAAAGCTGGAGGTGGCGCGCGAATATCTGAACGAGGTTTGGGACTTAGCCGAACGTGGTCCCTATCCGCTCTTTCATGCCGATGCACTCAACGTCCTAACTCAGATCGAACGCGACGAAGGTAACAAAACGGCAGCGATTGAAGCGGCGACGAAGGCTTATCAACTTGCGTGGTGTGATGGGCCGCCGTTCGCTTATCACTGGGGATTGGGGAAAGCGAAGCAGCATCTGAAAGAACTCGGCGCGCCTGAGCCGGAGATGCCGCCGTTTGATGAATCGAAGTTTGAGCCGATGCCGGAAGTTGAGATCGATCCTGACGATGAGTTTCATGTGGGCGATTCTCCAGAGGTCGATTAAGTAACGCCCTTCCTGACGGTCGGGCTACTGTCCCGGTTCTGTCGCCCGCTAAAGGAGTCTGTCGGGAAATCCCGTAGGGATGCAATGTTTATAGAAAAGCTCGAACCCATTGATCTCGGAGAGCCCATTTATGGGCGAACGATAATCGGTTGCGCTCCTAAAGGAGCACCTACATCCCAATTGTGCCTACCCTTCTATAGACATTTCACCGCTACGCGGTTTTTTCCGACAGACTCCTAAAGCGAGCTCGATCAAAATAATTGATCCGCGATCCAGC
>QHXG01000510.1 GCA_003222845.1 Acidobacteriota bacterium
CCAGATGGTGAGGACCGGTCCGTGTCACTGGTTGCCGGCCGCGATCAGTCTGGCCGCGATACTGCTCATCATTCCCAGAATCGCCGTAGCCCAGACCGTCAACATCGATCGCGTCGTCGCCGAACTCGAACCGGAGATTCAGCGCGCATTGCTCGCCGGAAATATTCCTTCTGCATCCATCGCTTTGATCGCGGGCGATAAAGTCATCTGGGCAAACGCTTACGGCTACTCAAATCTGTGGGCCCGCACTCCGGCCACGCCAAACACGGTCTATCTAATCGGCTCAACCTTCAAAGCAATGTCCACAATCGCTTTGCTTCAACAGATGGAGCAAGGCAAATTCAAGCTCGACGATCGCGTCAACGATTATTTAACCGACTTCAAGATTCAGGGAGAAGACCCAGAGCATCCGATCACGTTTCGCCATCTGCTGACTCATACTTCAGGCCTGCCCGCAGACTTTGGTCCTTTTCCGGTTTGGGGTGACACGGTGCCGCCGTCGCTCGAAGACTATCTGCGCAAATCGCTCAAGGTGACCAAGCCGCCGCTGACTTCCGTCACTTATTCTAATATGGCTTACACATTGGTCGCTTATCTGGTGCAGAAATTTTCGGGCGTGCCGTACAAACAATATATTCAGGAGCACATCTTCACGCCCTTGGAGATGACCAGCACCGCGTTCGAGCCGCGACCGGACATGGAAGAGCGTCTTGCCATTCCCTACGTGGTGGATGAAAAAACCGGCAGCCAGGTTGGGACGGTGAGACTCAAAGCTTCAGTCTGGCCCGCGGGCCTCGTCTATGGCACGGTGCTCAATCAAGCCAACTGGCTAATCGCCAATCTCAACGGCGGGGTCTTCAAAGACAAGCGGCTCATCAGCCAATCGACTTTGGATCAAATGTTCACGCGCCAGTACGATCAATTCAAAGGAACCATCGAAAATCTTTGGGGTAACGAAACCGCCGGCTTCGGTTTGACCTGGTGGACGCAAGTACGCGACGGCGATCGCTACATCGCTCACAGTGGCAGCGTTCCAGGTTATACGGCTTTCCTGCTTGGCAATCGCGATCGCAAGCTCGGCTTTGCAATCATGACCAACGGCAATCGCGCGCATCTACATCTGTTCAAGCTGGCGGATAAGGCGATCGATTTGATGAAGAAGTATAGCAGCACAGAGAAAGCACCTCTCTCGCCGCGTTAGCGGTGGAATGAATTTAGCCCGGTCTTTCAAGGCCGGGTAAGCGGACCCGAAAAAAATCCTCGTCGCGTGAGCGACGATTGAATAGTTCCTAGAGGCTCAATAATGGCCAGGGCGGCGTCGCTGAATTAATTCAGTCGTCGCTGACGCGACGAAAACGAAATGGCGGCTGACCGCCCCGCCTTAAAAGACGGGGCTAAACTCAAACGCGCCACTACGCGGCGGAAGAATGATCGAGATGCAAGGGCCTCCTGACGGAGCAGGACTATGAAAACCAAACCGCAAAAACTTCTGGCTCTAACGCTGATCTTTGCGTTATCCGTATTGGCGATCGCGCAGAGACGCATTCGCCCTGAAGCTCAATCATTCGACATCATCATCAGAGGTGGCACTCTCTACGACGGCACTGGTCGCGCACCTATCAAAGCCGACGTCGGAATCAAAGGCGATCGCATCGCCGCCGTCGGCAATTTGAGCCGGGCCACGGCGCCAACCATTGTCGATGCCCAAGGACTCGCCGTCGCGCCGGGCTTCATCAACATGCTCTCTCACTCTGAGACTTCGCTGATCGTCGATGGCCGTTCGCTGAGCGAGATCAAGCAGGGCGTTACCACTCAGATATTCGGCGAACTTTCAATGGGGCCACTCAACGATCAAATGAAGCGGCGCCTCCGCGAATCGCAGGGCGACGTGAAGTATGACATCGAGTGGACCACGCTGGCCGAGTTTCTCAACTACCTCGAGCAGCGAGGGATCTCGCAAAACGTCGCGTCATTCATCGGCGCGCCCACGATCCGCGAATACGTTATCGGCCTGGAAGACAAACCACCGACGCCGAAACAACTCGACGAGATGCGGGAGTTGGTGCGGCGCGAGATGCAAGCCGGGGCGCTCGGCATCACGACGGCCTTGATTTATCCGCCCGCGTTCTTTGCGAAAACCGAAGAGCTGATCGAGTTGTGCAAGGTCGCGGCGAAGTACCAGGGTAAGTACACGACCCACATGCGCAGCGAAGGCAATCAACTGATCGAAGGCGTGCAGGAAACGATTCGCATCAGCCGCGAAGCGGGTCTCCCGGCTGAGATTTATCACCTCAAAGCGTCAGGCGCAGCCAACTGGCCCAGGATGGACCAAGTAATTCGAATAATCGAAGACGCCCGTCGCCAGGGCTTGAAGATCACTGCGAACATGTACACCTATCCGGCCGGCGGAACGGGTCTCGATGCTTCGATGCCGCCGTGGGTTTTCGATGGCGGGCGCGAAGCTGCTTACAAGCGCCTCCAGGATCCGGCCACTCGCAAAAAGATCGCCGACGCCATTCGCACTCCGACCAACGAATGGGAAAATCTCTTTCTGCTCGCCGGCTCGTCCGATCGAATATTGCTCGCGAGTTTCAAAACCGACAAGCTGAAACCGCTTACCGGCAAGACCCTTGCCGAAGTCGCCCGCATGCGCGGCAAAGATCCGGTCGAGACGATCATGGACCTCGTGCTTGAAGATCGATCTCGCATTGGCACGATCTATTTCCTGATGAGCGAAGACAACATCAAGAAGCAGATTCGACAGCCCTGGGTTTCATTCGGCTCAGACGCGGCTTCGATTGCTCCTGAAGGCGTCTTCCTGAAATCTTCGGCGCACCCGCGCGCTTACGGCAACTTTGCGCGCTTGCTCGGCAAGTACGTGCGCGAAGAGAAGGTGATCTCGCTGGCCGAAGCGGTGCGGCGACTTTCGGGCTTGCCCGCGACCAATCTCGGCTTGGATCATCGTGGCTTTCTCAAAGAAGGGATGTTTGCCGACGTGGTCGTCTTCGACGCCGACACGATCGCCGATCGCGCCACGTTTGAGAACCCGCATCAACTCGCGGTCGGCGTCAAACATGTCTTCGTCAACGGCCTCCAGGTGCTTAGAGACGGAGAACACACCGGCGCGAAACCTGGCAGGGCGCTTTGGGGACCGGGCAAGATCAGCCAATCAAGCGCGAGCACGCAAGCTAAGCCTTCACCGCCTCCCCTGCGTTGGCGCGGTTTTATCGGCGAATACGGTCCGGATAATGACATTCTCTATGTGCTTGAAAAGGATGGAAAGCTGTGTGTCTTGTTCAAGCGCGTCGAACTCGAAACTCTCAAAGAGGTCTCGAACAATGTCTTCAAGTTTGAAGAAGGTGGCGCGCACGCGGGCAAGCAACTCGTCTTCAAGCGCGATCCTCATGGACAAGCGACGCAAGTCAAACTCGACAGTGTGACTATAAAGCGCCGGCAGGTTGGACCGGAAGAAGGCGCTCCGCAACTCCATATCAGTCCGGTGAGACCAGTGAACGAGTTGCTCACAGAAGCTCTGGCTGCTCAGCCACCAAAAGAGAGCGGAGATTTTCGCCGGCCTGATCTCGTTGAACTCACCAAACTCGACAACAGCATCAAGCTTGATATTCGCTATGCGACGACGAACAACTTTCTCGGCACCGTGTTCTATTCACAGCCGCGCGCATTCATGCAGCGTCCGGCCGCTGAGGCGCTCGTTCGGGTAAGTCGCAAACTCAAAGCGCAGGGCTATGGGTTGCTGGTTCATGATGCGTACCGACCTTGGTACGTCACGAAAGTTTTCTGGGACGCCACCCCGGAAGACAAGCACGTCTTCGTTGCCGACCCGTCCAAAGGCTCGCGTCACAACCGCGGCTGCGCGGTCGACTTGACGCTCTACGATTTGAGAACCGGAAAGCCAGTGGAAATGGTGAGTACGTATGACGAGACCACCGATCGCGCGTATCCGAATTATCCCGGCGGCACGTCGCTCCAGCGTTGGCATCGAGAGTTGCTGCGAAGGGCGATGGAGGCGGAAGGCTTCACGGTTTACGAAGCCGAGTGGTGGCACTTCGATTACAAAGACTGGCAGAAGTATCCAATCATGAATGTGCGGTTTGAAAGCGTCGGACGGATTTTCCATTTTCCATTTGGCATTTTTCATTTGCCATCGGAACGAGCTTCTCATTCGCAACGTTTCGTGTGATTTCTAACGTCGTTCGTGTATCTTCGTGGATCGTTCTTCATTCTCAGCCAGGAAGACGATCCACGAAGGCACACTAACAAATACGAAATCTACACGAACTTCGAGCAGTCAGGTACACCTATGATCGCTAAGACATTCTTCAACGCAAAGACTTTTCTTTTGATGATTGCGCTGTTCCTTCTCTCCTTGTCAGCGCGCGCTCAAACTACACCACCGCAGGACCCGCCGGCCGGCTTCGATAAGA
>QHXG01000102.1 GCA_003222845.1 Acidobacteriota bacterium
AGTTTGGCGGTCAACACTATATCTTCGCCAATTAATCGTCGGAGCAGCTTGTTCATATCCGTGATGATATCGTTGAGATTCAGCGCCAGCGGTTGCAGAATCTGCTTGCGTCCGAAGGCCAGCAATTGGCGAGTCAAATTTGCGGCCCGATCGCCAGCCTTCTTGATCTCTTCCAGGTATCCTCTTATTGGGTCGTTTCCATTCATCCGTTGCAACGCCAGACTGCTGTAGCCGTTAATCGCCGTCAGCAAATTATTGAAGTCATGCGCAATGCCGCCCGCTAATTGACCGATCGCCTCCATTTTCTGCGACTGGCGAAGCTGGTCCTCGAGCTGTTTGCGCGCGGTCATGTCGCGAGCGATCCCTTGCACGCCGACAGGAACACCGTCCCGATACATAAGCTTGGAGTTGATCTCGACCGCCACGCGTCGGCCGTCCTTCGCCAGAATCTCAATTTCATATGCGGTGACTTTCTCGCCCGCCACCTTTTTGGCAATCATCTCTTGCGCCTTATTGACATACTCAGGCGCGATCGTATCCGCGATATTCAGTCGCAAACACTCTTCGTGAGTGTAGCCGGTGATTTGTTCCCCCGCTCGACTTACTGATGTGTATTTTCCGTTTAGATCGTGAGAGAAAACGATGTCGTGCGCGTTCTCGACGAGATCGCGATAGCGCTCTTCGCTCTCGCGTAAGGCTTCTTCGGCCCGCTTGCCCTCAGTGATGTCGAGAATGACGCCCTGCCAGGTGCGCGCGCCACTGGGATCTGTGAAAAAACGGCCCCGGTCGTGTAACCATCGAATCGATCCGTCCTTCGCCACCACGCGGTATTCATATTCGGTTTCTGCCCCCGCTGTCTTTGCGGCTTCAGTCTCGCGCAGCACCCTCCCGCGATCGTCGGGATGCAGCATGCTCACCCACAAATCAGGTTTGCTGTACCATTCATCGGTCGAGTAACCGAGCGCCTCGATGTTTGAATTAAGATACATCGGTGAATAGGGAGGGTCTGCGTCGACGTAATAAATCATCGCCGGCAGTGACTCCACCAGCGCACGATAGCGCTCCTCGCTCTTAGCCAGCGCCTCTTCAGTTCGCTTCCGTTCGCTGATGTCCGTCGTGACACCTCGCACTCCGACCGGCTGGCCTTCGTCGTCTTTGATAACGGTCGAGGTTGACTCGACCCAAAGCGCGCTTCCATCCTTCGCCATCCAACGAAATTGAATCGTGTCGATGCTCTTGGTGCTGGCGAAGGCTGCGGCCGCTTCATTTGCGGCCCGCTCCTTATCATCGGGATGAATTATCTGAAGCCAAAAGTTCGGCGTGGAGACCCACTCCTCGACGCTGTAACCAAGCATCGTTTCTACATAGGAGCTGACAAAGTTGATTCGTTGTGTAGCTGCATCGGGCTCGCCCCATGCTTCCCACACGACACCCGGCACCGTAGCGACGATGTTATGGAGGCGTTGTCGCTGGCTCTCAATCTCTGCGGTAAGCTTTGCTCGCTCCGCTTCGGCCTGTTTGCGTTCGGTGATATCGCGCGCGACCCAAATCACCGAGTTCTCAGTCATTGGCGAGATGCTGCCGTCGTACCAATACTCTGTTTCATTGATCGATAAACTGTACTCCACCCGTTGCGTGTGCCCTTTGGCCAAAGCAATCTGTATCTGCGCCAGAAAGAAATCCGCTTGTTCTTTCGGAAAGATTTCGTGAATCGTCTTTCCAATTCTTTCCGCCGCCGGCTTGTAGAGGTGCGGTGTCTTAGTAGGAGCAATTTTCAAATGACGACCCTGATCATCAAATTGGATGATCACGTCTGTCATTGAGGCGAACAGCGCTCGCATCTCTGCTTCCGACGCTCTCAGCGCTGCCTCGGCCTTCCGGCGCTCGGTGATGTCCTCGATGGTGCCTTCGCGGTAAAGCTCTACGCCGTTTTCATCTCGCACGCTGCGCCGCTTAAGAGATAGCCAGATCCTTTCACGATTTTTGCGGTAAGCCTCGAACTCGAAGCCCTGAAGCACTCCTCGCTCTGCCTGTAGCTGAGCAGCGTTCTCGCGAACACTCGGATCGACATAGAGCTGATGCGTTACATCGGTAATCTTCGCGATCATCTCTTCAGGCGATTCGTATCCCAGAATGCGGGCCATCGCGGGATTGACCGTGATGAATCGTCCCTCAAGGGTGGACTGGAAAATTCCTTCAACAGCATTTTCAAAGATCGATCGATAGTTCTCTTCGGCTTGCCGCACCTGGCCGTACAGCGAAGCGCTCTCGAGCGCGGCCGCGGCGGTGCTGGCCAGAATCGTCAAGGCCTTCATTTGACCGAGCGTGAAGGGACGCGGGCGATTGAGGGCGTTGATATTGATAATACCGACCAGCTTGTTCGCTACCTGCATCGGAATGGAAATGGCGGAACGAATCTCAGGGTGTGGCCACAGCGAGCGAAAGCGCGCATCGTTGACTTTGCCGTCAAGAATCAGTGGTTCGCGCTGGCGGGCCACCCAACCGGAAATACTTTCATCCAGCGGCACCCGCTCGCCCAGCAACCGCTCGCGATTCTCTCCCCGCACCGCAGCCACATAAAGTTCGTTATTGCGCTCAGCGGCCGGCAAGAGTACTGAGACCTGGTCGGCATCGGTCTGTTGCAGCGCCGCATCGGCCAGCTTACTGATTACCGTTTGTGGATCGAGCGTGAAAGCGATCGTCTGGGCCAACTCATAAATCGCAACCGTCTCGCGCAGTTGTAAATTCTCCAGCCGCATATGACGCGTATTCATGGCCCGGGTCAGCACGGGCAGCACGGTTTGCAGTCGAAACGGCTTGAGGACATAGTCGAACGCCCCGAACTTCATCGCATCGACGGCCGTTTGAATCGTTCCATGTCCGGTCATCATGATACAGATGAGGTGAGGATCGATCTCAAAACCCGCGCGCATCAGCGAGAGGCCATCCATTTCCGGCATCATCAAATCAGTAAGCAGCACGTCAAAGGCCTGCTCGCGCAAAGCCTTGATTGCGGCTTTGCTCGAAGTAAAGCCGGAAGCTTGGTAGCCTTGGTTGGTCAATGACTCGACCAGAATATTCTTTAGCTCGACTTCATCGTCGACAACCAGAATTTTTCCTATTTTACTCATGATCATTTCGTATAGCTCGCTACTTCCTTCGTCGTCGCGGGAAGAACAATGTGAACGGTAGTTCCGCGTCCAGCCCCGCTTTGAATATCAATCTCGCCACCGTGTTCTTCGACGATGCGGCGACAAATGCCCAGGCCCAGGCCGGTGCCTTTGCCTTCCGGCTTGGTCGTAAAAAACGGATCCCAAATCCTTTCCAGATTCTCCGCCGCAATGCCTTCACCCGTGTCTACAAAATCAATCGCGACCATTGCTGCGTCCGCGCCGTTTGAATCCGCGCGCAATGTCAACATTCCGCCCTGTGGCATCGCATCGCTCGCATTGGTTAACAGATTCAGGAACAACTGTCGCAACTGCTGGCGATCTGCCTGTATGGTCGGGAGCGAATCAGCGAACTCGGACACCACTTCGATTTTTCGATTGCGCAAGTGGTAGCGAACGAATTCGATAGAATTCATAATCTCTTCCCGCGGATCGACGGTTGAGACCTGACGATGGCCGCGACGACTAAACTGGAGCAGGTTATTGACCAGAGTGGCCATCCGATCTACTTCCTGCGCGATGATCTCCAAAGGTTTACGCTGGTCTGAGTCCGCGGGCAGCTGCATCAATAAGTTTTCGGTGCGCAGGCCGACGGTGGCGAGCGGATTGTTCAACTCATGCGCGATGCTTGCCGCCAACTCACCCATCGTGGCTAGTTTTGACGCCTGCCAGAGTTGTTGAGTCATTAATGCCAACTCTTCATTCTTTTCTTGCACCTCCGAAAGCGCCTGCTGAAGCTCAGTGATGTCCTGCTTGATTGCTACAAAGTGAGTGATCTTGCCGGTCTGGTTGAGTATCGGCGTGATGGTCAGGTCTTCGTGATTAAGAGTGCCGCCCTTACACCGGTTGATCAGCGTATTGCGCCAGACTTTGCCGGAAAGAATGGTTTTCCACATCTCCTCATAAAAGGCAGGCTCCTGTTTTCCGGAGTTGAGCAGCCTCGGATTCCTTCCCACTGCTTCTTCGAAGGAATAACCTGTGGTTCGAGAAAATGCAGGGTTCACCCAAATAATTTTTCCATTCGCATCGGTAATCATGATCGCGTTCGCCGCGGATTCCAGCGCAGCGCTTTGCAAACGCAGTTGGTCTTCAACTCGTTTCCGCTCAGAGATCTCTGTTTCCAGTTTGCTCGCATACTTCATGCTCTCGCTATACAGCCTCGCGTTGTCGTAGGCCACCGCCATCTTTGCCGCCAAGGCCTCTGCCAGTTGCTTGTCCTGCTCACTGAAGGCATCGAAACCGAGCTTGTCAGCGAGGCAGATCCAGCCGTCAACGCGTCCCCGCATAGCAAGGGGCGCCACCAGGAGCGAGGCCGCGCGCGGCAAACTGTCCGGAAGCCGTAACGTGGCCGGAATCGAGGTCACGTCACTGAGACAAATTGTCTGGCCCTCGTTCATCAGAGTCTTGAAGACTCCGGTCTCCAGCAAAGCCGATCGCAAGGGAGGCGAGTCGTCCAGATCGAGGCCAACCATGCAGAAGTGCTGAATCGTCTTGCGGTCGTGGTCCAACAAAACGACCAGCGTCCATCGCGCCCCAATAACCTCGCGAGCCACTGAACAGTAACGGTCCAGCAATTCGACAGGATCGCGCTCTCCGGCCAGTTCGGTGCTGAGTTCAATCAGCGCGGTCAGCTTTCCATGAGCATCGCGTAGCTGGTTGGTTGTTTCAGCCAGCTTATTCGTCAATAGCCGTTGATGCTCGTGATCGAACTCCTCCGCCTCTGGCGCCGCTGCCGGCTCTGGTTCGACTCGACGCTGAAGAGCGGCGCTGACGATATCCAGCACAGTTTGCGGTTCGCACGGCTTATAGATGATCGAGGCCACGCCGCACTTTTCCGCCAGCGCCTGTGATTCGCGACTCAGGTAATGCGCGGTGCTGAAGACGACGGGCGTCTGGCCGACAGCCAAGTCCTCGCGCAACTGACGGACAAATTCGTAGCCATCCATGGTTGGCATCAAAACGTCGCTGATGATCAGATCGGGGCGCTGTTCGCGGGCAATTCGTAATCCCTCGGCACCGTCCGCAGCCTCACGCAAATCGTGATGCTGATAACCCAGCAGTGTCGTCAGAAACTGGCGATTCACGGCGCGGTCATCGATGATGAGAATCTTTGCCATCAGTTAGACCCGTAATTCATGCACGAGCCATCGCGCAGCGCGGCTTCGCGGATTTCCTCCGGCTTGCCTATCGCCACGTCTTCGGGCGTGTGCAGAATGTCCGCGTTGGCTTTGCCTACTACTTCATCAGGCTCGTATCCATAAAGCCGGGGCGCACCCTCGTTCCACAAAACGACCGTGCCGTCCATTCCCTTGCCAATGATCGAGTACTCGGTCGAGGCCTGGAGGAGGTTGTTAATGAAGTCCAGCGAATCCTGCGGCGTAGCGAGGATTGAACTATCGAAGAGTTTGTCTGGCATCTTCTTCCTCAACCCAGATCTAAATCTGTGATAAAGAGTGCGGAGGCGTGGAGCTCCGAACCGCTATTGGAAAAAAGGTTGGGCGTATCGCCACACTGCTAATTCGGCGATCCCCAACCGGTAGCTCTGCCTTTCTTGCGATTAAGAAGAAATCTTCGCGTTTCCGGGGCAAAAGAGCTACGGCGTAGTGAATCGCCGAGGCGTTCCGCAAGTGGTTTCAGCAATAGGCATACCCAAAATTCCCATGCAGGTAACGCTTTGCAGAACGCTCCGATTCTGGTCGCGCTCTTGGCTTGTCGCACAACCAGAGGATACCGCTGGCTCATTCGAGGGCGAGAAGTCAGCGTAACTACGGAGGCGCGGGCATGAGCCCGGTGCGCGTGACACCGAACCGATTAGAAGAAGGGCGCCGTGCTCGCCCCCGTGACAGCGCCCTTCTTCGTCGGCGGTTTGCCCCCACGCGGGCGCGCCGCAATCTGCAGACGCATGGCCCGGCTCCGATCGAAATGCTCATCGAGCCCTGGCGTCTCGTTTGACGTTCGACAGTGACATGGGTACAGATTGACGGAACGACCGTCGGGAGGCGCAGCACCGCCAAATGATTCGTTACCGAGTTGTTTTCGGTTTCGAGGTAAAGGCTCTGAGAGGAGGTAACCCCCTTCGTTCGGAGGTGACCCAACCTACCGTTCCGCACTGGTGCCTCCAACTGTTGGGGCAGCGGTAAAACCGTCAGAGCACAATGCCAGAAACGTCGAAAAAGTTTGTATTTGCGGGCTGTCGGGAACCGCTGGTCACGCAAATGATTGCTCGAATCTAATCTTCTTTTTCGAGGAGATCATTTACGGAAAGAGCCGAAACTCCTATGTGCGCACCCTAAGTCCGTTGCTGCAGCCTAAACCCAAGCCACTAAACGCACAATCAGGAAAAACCTTACTATTGGTCTAGGGTTTTACCTGACCCGATCCACAGATTGTCAATGAATATCAAAGATTTGGATGGGATGAAGTATGGGGGTTTATCTTACCGTGGGCCGTCGTTACTCGATCTTCACCAATCCCGTCTTGATCGCATAACGCACGAGTCCGGCCACATCGTGAATATTAAGACGCTGCATAATCTGCGTACGGTGCGACTCTACAGTCTTGACGCTGATGTTCAATTGCAGGGCCACCTGCTTGGTCGACTTTCCTTCGGCGATCAAACTCAGGATCTCCCTTTGCCTCGCCGTCAGCTTCTCCTCGCGCGCCCGATCCTTACCGGTCCGCTGCACATATTCCGTGATGGCCGGTTGCGAGAGCGGCGGACTCAGGTAGATTTCTCCTCTGACGACCGAACTGAGAGCCAGCTCCAACTCTGCCAATGAAGCGCCCTTTAACAGATAACCTCGCGCGCCGGCCCTCAACGCCTGCCATACATATTCCTCGCTGGCATGCATCGATAAAATGATTACCCGGGCCTGGGGCCACGTCTCAACGATCTGCCTGGTGGCTTCTAATCCATTCAAGCCCGGCATCGCAATGTCCATCAACACAATGTCCGGCTGTTGTTTCGCCACCAACTCCACGACCTCACGGCCGTCGGAGGCTTCAGCAACGACTTCAATGTTCGGAATTCTTTCGAGAAACGCACGAATACCGGCGCGCACAAGAGCGTGATCGTCGGCGACCAAGAGGCGGGTGGGGTTCATATTCTCGATCGTTGACCTAAGCGATTGGGAAGCGCGCCCGCACTTGCGTGCCCTTGCCGTCGGCTGAATCGATATCAATTAGGCCCCGAACGGCGTTCGCTCGTTCTTTCATTCCACGCAGCCCGAGAGCCGCGGGTCGCTTGGAATGGTCGTATAGCGCGTTGGCATCAAAGCCAACACCGTCATCTTTGACAATCAGAAATAATTGATCTCGGTACCGTTTCAATCTCACTGACACTCGCTTAGCTTTGGCATGCCGGGCAACATTGGTCAGCGCTTCCTGGGCGATCCTGAAACAGGCCGTCTCGGTCTCTGTTGCCAGGCGCTGCTCGTCGTCGGTCGCCTCGAATTCCGTCACGATTCCGGTGCGTTGCGAAAAACGATCGATGAACCAACGCAGCGCCGTCGCCAAGCCAAAGTCGTCGAGATGAGGCGGCCTTAGATCGAGCGAGAGATCTCGGACCTGACGAAGTGCTTCGTCGGTAACGCGAATGCTGTCTTCGATGTGCCTGGCGGCTTCGGCAGTATCCCGGGCCGTCTTGGCTGTTTGCAGATTGATCCTTACGGCAGTCAGCACCTGGCCGATTTCATCGTGTAACTCCCGTGCTATCCGCTGTCGTTCAGTTTCCTGCGCATCGATCAGTGCGCGCGAATAAAGGCGCAGTGCTTCCTGTATTTGCTTGCGCTCGCTGATGTCGCGGGCGGTTCCTTGCACGCCTACGGGCTGTCCATGTTCGTAAATCAGCCGGCTGCTGATTTCGACTGGCGTGCGGCGGCCAGTCTTGGAAACGATCTCAGCTTCATAAGTGGTCTCGGCTTGTTGGTCCAATTTTCGGCAGAGGTTTTCGCGCGCATATCTCAGGTGACTGGGCGCTATGAAGTTCGAAAAGTGTTTGCCGATGATTTCCTCGCGTGAGTAGCCGGAGAGCTTTTCAGCCGCTCGATTCACAGACGTGTACCGCCCGGTAAGATCGTGGACATAGATTGCGTCTTGGGCATTTTCGAACAATTCGCGATAGCGCTCTTCGCTTTCGCGCAGAGCTCTTTCAGCCTTGTTCCTGGTCCAGGTTTTACGTTTTGGCATGGATGAAACTCTAAGAGACGAATAACTACCGCGCCTCTTGGAAGCGCGGGCAATCACAGGTCGTAACTCACATCAAGCTGAGAAAACCACTGGAAGGCGAGAGGTTCGAGCGATGCGTGAAGAAATGGAAATCGGGAATCACGCTAATGATGTCGGCACAAACGCATCCGACAACGGGGCACCTCTTGTCTCGCTGAGATTCTAATCCTCGCATTCCTGTCACGCAACCATTTTTGGAGAGTTGAATCGCTAGCGCTTCCGCCTTACCGATTTCTCCGATGACAAAGTCGAAGCTGGCATGAAGTGTGCACTCTCTCGACTCGGCGTTAATAAAGTGCCGAGAGTGCACGACTTAACGGCGAAAGTCTGCGGCCTTCCTAACCAGTCGTGCCGTTTTGCCCACGTGCTTGGGCAGAAGAAAAATTTGTGGGCAAGCTACATCGCCTTTGATCGAGTTAGTTTCGCTGCCCCAGCATCCAACGGTGAAGTTCACAACCTCGCTTAACTGATGACTCGCAAGCTCGGCGGCACAAAGCTTGCTGTACGCGGCGAGGAGATTGCTGCGCAGTCTCTATTGATATCGCAGCGACAAGAGTGACGGCCATCCAGGAATCAGCCCCGATTCCGCAATCAGTCGCAAGCCCTGCTGTCACGTCACAATCAGCCAAAAGCTGACCGAACCTCACGATTTCTCAAAACCAGACGGAATTACCGATCACGAAAGCGATCGAGAAGAACGTCGCGTAAGTGCGAGCGCCGTCAGCAGTCGCGCACAAATTATCCGACGGCCGTCGCGCAGAAATTACACGGAGAACTTACGTGCACCGAAAGAATTATATTTCGTCTCTGTCTGAAATTTCAGATTTGAGATCTGAGAAGCGTGAAATTTCAAACTTAAGATCAGAGATCTCTTGCCACCACCGCATCCTTTCGGCTTTTTTTCTCACTTCGGTCATTGCATGCGGGGCAACTTTGGCCTTCGGAGTCATTAATCCTTCCGACGCAAAACCCGATCGCGGCGCGAGTCGAGCCAGAGTCGTCTCTGCAAAATCGTCAGCCGTTGAGCCGGCGGCTGCCGCGCTATTCAATTACAAGTGGAACGTGGATAACCGCCAGTTTCCGCTGCTCAGTTTTTTCAGCGAGCAATTGAAGCCCGGCCTGGATCTGTCACTCAGTTATCCAATGGCTCAATTCAGATTTTTGATCTTCGAAACTCTGGATTACGACGATGCCCGCGTCAGATATTTCCTGCCCTCAATCTCCGGCGACGGCAAGGGCGTTCATTTCATAGAATTCGAACCCACTCAAACTAAGAACAACTTTGTCTCGATCGATGAAGAGAAACTTAGGCTCGTCGACAATGGCGCGCAGAAAACTATCCGCGCCAGCGACGGCACAAGGTATGTTTTTGTCCGCTATCCCGACGGGGAATTTCGTTGCGCGGAGATCCAGGACCCTGGCAACAATCACCTCAACTTCATCTACACGTCAAATGGCTCGATGTTGCATGGGGTGGTAGATTCGGCCGGCCGCACGATTACCTTTAACTATGCCGATAATGGAATCGGGTCAGTCACGCAAACCTGGATGGCGAATGCTATGGGCGTTCAGAAGACCTGGATTGTCGGTGACCAATCGGCCGGCGCGTCGCTCGCGTCGAGCTATTCGAAAGCGCCAGGGTTCACGAGTTTCAAGAAGGTGCCGGCCAATGCTCTCGTCCAACATTACACGGCTGAGATGGAAGCATCCGACAGAGTGCTGGCGCAAATCTTCGGTGGGCCGAATGCCGTGGCCGCGGGCAATGGTTTCGAACCCGCCGGGCTCGCTGACTCATACCCGCGTTATCGTGGCGACATAATCGGCGACGACGGGAAATTAAGACGTGGCCATCTCTCCTACGCAGTTCATCTGTATGGTAACCCCAGCGGGACCGGAGATTCGCCGCTTTACATTCCCACCGGTTTTACGATGCACAGTCCTCAGCCCTCGCCTACAGATGCGGCAGTCACTTTCTATTATCCAAAGCTGGGAAATTTGACTGCCGTCACGCTGGCCGTCTTTCACGTCGCCGATTTCGAGATTCGCCCGGAAGGCGATCGAGTCAGGATCGGAAACATTGCAGGAATGGGCGGCTTAACGCCTCTTTACAGGCATTCACACATCGAATTCTACCGGGGCAATACCGGACTTCCGCCGGCCGAGGCGCGCATTCGACTGCGCATCGATCCGGCCACTGTGTTCGCCAGAATGCAGTCTGTTGCCGGCGCTAACTGAAATTCAGTCGCATTAATATATGACAACCAGAGAGTCAGACATCATCGAGGTCGAACGGCCGCCCGCGATGAGTGCAGTTAGCCAAATCTCCTCATCCGATCTGCCTTATGTCGAAGCTCACGATCGGCGCATTCTCATCGTTGATGACGACGAGTCAGTGCGCAAGCTGTTTGCCGATTATCTGGAGCAAAGCTATTCGTGCGCCACGGCTGCCGATGCCTATGATGCTTTGGAACGACTCTCACAGGAACCGTTCGCCCTGGTTCTCTCCGACATACAGATGCCCGGGCTCGGCGGCATCGAGTTGCTGCGCAAGATCATCGAGCGTTATCCCGACACGGCGGTGATCATGATCTCGGGCGTCGATCGAACGCAAAGAGTAATCGACGCCATCAGAGTGGGTGCGTCTGATTACCTGATCAAGCCCTGCGAACTCGATGTTTTGGCGTTGTGCGTAGAGCGAACACTAGAACGGCGCACACTTCTGCGCAACGCTCGTCGCTACAAAGAAGCGTTGGAGAACCAGAATGCCGAACTGGCGCGAAGGGGGACTGAACTTGAGCGTCTTCAGGCCCAGATTGTTCACACGGAAAAGATGGCCTCGCTCGGCCAACTCGCCGCCGGAGTTGCGCACGAGTTAAACAACCCGGCCGGCTTCATCTACAGCAACATAGCTTTGCTGAAGGGCTACATCAAGCGGCTGGAGCGCTGTCTGAATGCTTTCGATGACGTGGCGCTTCCGCCCGCGTCAGCCGAGCGAATCCGTGACATGAAGACCGAGATGGGCTACGACGACATTCTGACGGACCTTGATTCAATTCTTTCCGACTGCTACATCGGCGCTGAGCGCATTCGCGACATAGTGCAAAATCTGCGTTTGTTTTCGCGCCTGGATGAGGCCGAGCTTAAGCCAGTCGACCTCAACGAAGGGATTGAAGCGACGCTCCGCTTGCTGTCGATGTATTACAAGTCGGGAACAATACGTTTGCTGCGCGATTATGGCGAGCTACCCCAGGTTAATTGTTACGCCGCTCAATTGAATCAAGTCTGGATGAATCTGTTGGTTAATGCCGCCCAGGCGATTGGCGAGGCCGAAGGCGAAGTCCGCATCAAGACCCGTTGTGAAGGCGCGAACGTGATCGTTTCAATCAGCGACACTGGCGCCGGCATTGAGCCTGAGCACTTGAAGAACATCTTCGATCCCTTCTTTACCACTAAAGCGGTGGGCGAAGGTACCGGGCTGGGTCTCTCGATCTCGCACGGCGTTATCGTCCGTCATGGCGGCGCGATCGTGGTCGACAGCACGCCCGCACGGGGAACGACCTTCACGATCACGATACCCCTTGATGCAAAACCGATCTCGACTGACGTGTCAGAAGCCCGCGCGTAAGCAGGGGCGCAGTAAACTTGGAGACTCCATAATGAAATATAAGATCATGATCGTTGACGATGAGTTAGTAAATTTGAGGACGCTCGAAAGACTGTTTCGGAGCGATTACCAGGTGCTCTTGTCGCAATCCGGCGCCGAGGCGCTAACGCTTTTAGAACAGCACGACGTGGCGCTGTTGATCTCGGATCAGCGTATGCCTGAGATGACCGGTATCGAGTTGATGAAAAACACGGTCGCGCTCAGGCCGCACATGGTGAAGATTTTGCTCACGGGTTACACGGATGTAAGCGCATTGATCGAGGCGATCAATTGCGGATTGGTGTATCGGTATCTAACCAAGCCCTGGAATAATGACGATCTACGCCTCACGGTGAGTCGCGCCTTGGAACATTACGAGTTGATTAAGTCAAAGCACATTTTGGATATGACGAACCAGCGGCTGCGCGTACGGCTGGGCCAAATTAGCGAATTGGCTACTGAAGGCTTGGAAGAAGCCGCTGCGTTCGGAAGTGAAGAATCTACGGAGATGCGCGCGGCGCCAACGAAGCCGGAAGCTTATGCATTACTTGGTTGAGATCTCTTGCGACAAGAAAATTAGGTAGCTTTCGATTCCGAGAGGCTGGGGGCTAGCTACATTTTCTTGGGATCTATGTCTTGCTTTTTTCAGTGGCGGAAAATCGATACTTGAGGGTAAGATGCAGTTTCTATCCGTTCGTCTTCGCCCGAGACTGACGATGAAACTGGCGCAGTTCAAAACGAAAGAATCCGATCACCAGAAACTGGGAATCGCGCTCGGTGATCTAGTCTGCGATGTTGCGGAGCTGGCTCGCGCGGTTCAAGCTGCCGGGGGCGAGCCGGCGGAGTGGTTGCTCGGCGCAAACAATACCCTCGAGGTCATCAGACGCGGCGCGCCGGCAATAAAAGAAATCGATGTCCTGATTACGCGTGAGCCAGGTTCTGCACGCGGTCAGGTAAGTTCGTATCCGCTTGATGCGATCGAGTTTCTGCCCGCGGTTTATCCACAGAAGATTCTCGCGATCGGGCGCAATTACGTAGACCATGCGATCGAAGGGGGCGCAGAGCCGCCGAAGGCGCCGCTCATCTTCAACAAGCTTTCCAACTCATTGAGCGCCCATGACGCGCCAATTGTTCTGCCGACCATCAGTAGTCAGGTAGATTATGAAGCAGAGTTGGCTGTGATCATTGGCCGCAACGCAAAACGAGTCGATGAGGCCGCCGCACTGGATTATGTTTTCGGCTACACGTTGATTAATGACGTTAGCGCGCGTGACTTGCAATTTGGCGACGGCCAATGGACGCGCGGCAAGGGCCTCGATACCTTTGCGCCGCTCGGTCCGTTCATCACCACGCGCGACGAGATTGCGGACGTGCAGTCTCTCAATATCGAAGGGCGCCTGAACGGTGAGGTCATGCAGTCATCGAACACCGCCAAGATGATCTTCCCGGTGGCTTACCTGATCTCGTATCTTTCGCAGGGCATCATGTTGGAACCGGGCGACGTAATTGCGACGGGCACGCCGGAAGGTGTCGGCATCTTTCGTGACCCGCCAGTGTTGCTCAAAGCCGGAGATGTCTTTGAAGTAACGGTCGAGAAACTCGGCACGCTCGGAAATTCCGTGTCAGCATCGCCCCGTGAGATAACGACTAAGTAACAAGCTATGATTAATGGGAACCTCTATCTCACGGGGTAGCGGCGGCTGATCTCTGCGATTGATTTGATTTCGATGGACCAAGCTCAACCGTCGCCCGCAGGTCCCAGCGATAGAATTTGCTTGCGAGCGGGACGGTTTCCTCTTAACATGTAGCCCATCCAGTTCATTCTGAAGTTATCTTTTTCCTGTCCGCGAGGAGGAAGCAAATGTCAGACGATCATGACCAGGAGCGGAGGAAGAAAAGCTCGCGTTACGATCCTAGCCGGCGCAAGTTTCTAAAAGGCGTCGGCGTGGCCGGTGCTGGCGCGGCGCTGGCCGATCATCTGCTCACCGGAGACGCCGATAAAGTCGCGGCGAAAATCAGCACGCCTGGCGATCCGCTCAGCGGAAATGTAAATCTCGTCCTCGATCTCAACGGTCAAAAACGTAACCTGACCGTCGAGCCGCGCACGACACTTCTGAGCGCCATCCGCGATCGCCTGGAGCCGCCCGTGACTGGACCAAAGCTGGTTTGCGACATGGGTAGCTGCGGTGCTTGCACGGTGATTATGGATGGCAAACCGGTGTATTCATGCCTGGTGCTGGCCGTCGATGCTGTGGGGAAGAAACTGACGACGGTCGAAGGTCTGGGTTCACCCGAGAATATGAACGGAGTGCAGAGGGCTTTCGTCGAACATGACGGTTTGATGTGCGGCTTCTGCACGCCAGGATTCGTAACGACGATTTCCGCTTATCTGAAAAAGAATCCCAATCCGACGCTGGATGAAGTCCGCGAAGCGTGCAAAGGAAATTTCTGTCGGTGCGGCACCTACCCGCGAGTGTTCGAAGCTGCACTGGCCGCGGCCAAAGCTGGGACGAGTGGTTAAAAAGAGAATTGCAAACTGAAAATTGCAAATTGGAATAGTAAGACTCCGACGAAATTTGAAATTTGCATTTTTCAATTTTCAATGCTTTGCTTTTCCCGGTTAATAACCAAGAATTTGAGTATTATCGGAGAACGTCATGCCACAACAGCAACAGACGCAACCGCAACCTTCGCCGACGCCGCCAAAAAAGAAAAAGATTCGCGTGCCGCGAGTTGTGAATGGCGTCGAGCAGATGGTCGAAATCGAAGTCGATGACGTGGCGGGCCCGACGTGGGGACCGAACGATAAGCACACGTTGTTGAATCATCGCCTGACACGCGTCGATGGTCCCTTGAAAGTATCGGGCGCGGCACGTTACACCTACGACGTAAGACTTCCCGGAATGCTGTACGCACGCGTGCGCAGATGCCCGCATGCCCACGCACGGCTTAAGAATTTTGATTCCTCCGCCGCATCGAAGATTCCCGGCGTGAAAGCAATTATTCAAACGCCGCTTAAGGAATTTCGTTTTGCCGGTTCACCAGTCGCCGCCGTCGCCGCGATCAGTCCGGAGATTGCGCACGATGCCATACGCGCGCTAGTTGTCGAATATGAAGTACTCCCACACGTCGTGATCGCCAGGGAGGCGCTTAAACCGGGGTCGCCTGAAGTTCTTCCAAGGGATTCAAGAAAGCCTGATGAAAAGAACCTGCGACTGGCGAATAAGACCGGTGATGTAGAAAAGGTGGAAGCCGCCCTCAAAAGCAGCGATGCGATCGTTGAAGCCGAATACAGCACGTCGCGCCTCCATCATTGCTGTCTGGAGACGCACGGAATGGTGGTCGATTACTCTGGCGGCGACTCAGCGACTATCTATGCGACGACGCAGGGTACCTTCACGATTCCCGACGATGCCGCAAAAGAATTAGGTCTGCCGCAGAGCGCCGTAACCGCGACGGTGCAGCATATGGGCGGTGGCTTTGGCTCGAAATTCGGAATCGGAATCGAAGGAATGCTTGCGTGTAGACTTTCAAACGAAACCAAGACTCCAGTCAAGCTTATGTTGACGCGCTATGACGAGTTCGTGATGGCCGGCAATCGCTCGGGCTCCTGGCAGAAATTCAAAGCGGGCGTGAAGAAAGATGGGACCTTCACCGCTCTCCACGCGACTCAATATCGACTGGGCGGCGTTGGCCAGGGATCGCAGGCCGGCCAACCTTACGCGGTCTATCGCGTCGGTGATTCTTATCGCGAGGTTTATGCGCTGCAAACCAACGAAGACTCGTCGGTCGCGATGCGCGCCCCGGGCCATCCGCAAGCTTCGTTCGCAATGGAGTCTTTGCTCGATGAGCTCGCTTACAAGATTGGCATGGACCCGGTCGAGTTTCGCAAGAAGAATGTGCGCGACGATTTTTATAAGCATCAGTTCGATCGCGGCGCGCGCGAAATTGGATGGGAACGACGAAATCCCACGGCTGGCGGCAATCCCGGACCAAATAAACGAGGGATGGGTTGCGCCGCGGGCACGTGGGGAGGCGGTGGGAACGACCAGTGCAAAGTGGATGTTACCGTCTCGCGCGATGGCTCGGTCGTGGTTGCGGTCGGCACGCAGGACTTGGGCACGGGCACGCGTACGTTCACACGCGCCATCGTCGCCGAAGAGTTGGGGCTCGGTATCAAAGACGTGGTCGAACAGATTGGCAATTCGAAGCTGGGCTCGGCCAATTCTTCGGGAGGATCGACGACGGCCGCATCGTTGTCTCCTTCCGTCAAAGACGCGGCTGTGAAAGCTCGTCTTGCGGTTGCCGAAAAGATCGCGCCGCTCTTCGGCAATGCAAAGCCAGAACAAATCACTTTTGCGGGCGGCAATGTTAGCGGTGGCGGAAAAACGATTACGTGGAAACAGGCTTGTGCTGCGCTGCCCGCTGCGGGCATCACCGCCCACGGTGTGTGGCGCTCGGAACTTCAGAGTCGCGGCGTTCATGGAGTCTGTTTCGCGGAAGTCGAGGTTGATGTGGAAACGGGTAAAGTGCGGCCCATCAAAATGGTCCAGGTGCAGGACGGTGGGCTACCGCTCAATCGGCTCACGATGGAAAGCCAGATCAATGGCGGTATGATCCAGGCGCTCGGCATGGCTCTTTGGGAAGGGCGAACGATTGACGCGGACCTCGGCATGCAGCTTAATCCCAGCTTCGTGGATTACAAACTGCCAGGCTCGCTTGAAATGCCTGAAATGATTCCCATCATCGACGACGAAGACAAGCGCGAAGTCGTCATCGGCATCGCGGAAGCTGCAATCATTCCGGCGGTCGGCGCGGTGGCGAACGCAGTCTTTAATGCTTGCGGGGTGCGCGTGCGCGAACTACCCATTACGCCTGACAAAATCCTGATAGGCTTGATGAGCGAAAGGAGGAGCGCATGAACACTTTCGAGTGGGTCAGTCCAGGGACTGTTGCCGAAGCCATCAGCGCCCTCAAGTCCGCACCCGCAGCGTCGGATCTCGATGACGCCGCGCGACCAATCGCCGGCGGCCAGGATTTACTGACCACAATGAAGGATTACATCACGCGCCCCGTGCGTGTCGTTAATCTTAAAGGCATTCGCGGGCTTGATAAGATCGAAGCGGACGGCAAAGGCGGATTGCGAATCGGCGCATTGGTAACGTTGGCCCAGCTTGAAGAACATGCCATTGTCCGTCGGAACTTCCCCGGTTTATCTGAGGCGGCGCATTCAGTGGGTACGCCGCAAATTCGCAATCTGGGAACAGTCGGCGGCAACCTTTGTCAGCGCCCGCGCTGTTGGTATTTTCGCTTGGAAGAGGTCGTCTGTTTGAAGAAGGGTGGCACTGAATGCTATGCCGCCACGGGCGAGAACAAATACCACGCGATCTTCGGCGGCGGACCATCTTACATCGTGCATCCATCCGATTTAGCGCCAATGCTCGTCGCGTTGGGTGCCAGCGTTTCCGTCGTCGGCGCGGAGGGCAAGCGTGCGATTCCACTGGATAAATTCTTCACTTTGCCTTCCGAGGGAAATCTGCGGCGCGAGAACGTGCTTAAGAATGACGAGATAATTACTGAAGTCCAGGTCCCGGCGTCGAAGTTCGCGGCACACTCAACATATCTGAAATTCAAAGAGCGCGACTCGATGGATTTTGCGATGTCCGCCGTGGCCGCAGCCGTGGCCATAGGGCCAAACAAGACTATCCGCGAAGCGCGCCTGGTGTTGGGCGGCGTAGCGCCGGTTCCGTGGCGGGTGACAAAGGCCGAAGGTTATTTGGCCGGTAAGACGCCGAGCGTTGACGTGCTTACACACACGGCAAAGATTGCTCTCGAAGGCGCTGAGCCGCTGGCAAAGAACAAGTACAAAGTTCCATTGACTCAAACGCTCGTGCGTCGCGCGCTGGCGAGAGTTGGCGGAGTTAGAACTTAGTAAACTTTCTCTGTGAACCTCTGTGCGACCTCTGTGACTCTGTGGTGAAACCGCCGTAGAATGTCTTTAACCACAGAGGCACGGAGATCCACAGAGATCGCACAGAGGGGAAGGCTGGGAGACGTGATGGCAATCGATTTGGGCAAACACTCTGACGAGTTAACGCCGGCCGAGACGCCGCAAAGCCCTTTCTGCGCTTCACTGCGCTCAAAGAAATTTTTCATGCGAGACGCCTTGCCCACAGAAGCGTCAGATTACCTGGACGCCAGCAATCACTGTTGGTGCCGAATGACTCAACAGGTAATCGGCCCCGACGGGGGCATTGTGAATCCCGACGCTTGTGTGAACGGACGTGCTTGCTTCAGTTCGGCATTTTGAGCTTCGACGTTGTAAACTAAGGGAAAGCTTTTTTTGGAGGTACGGAAATGAGAAGATTTTGGATCGTAGCAGCAGTTTTGATTGTTTGCCTCGCAGCCCTTGCGTTTACTTCACAAGCCGAGAGGACCAGCGTGCAAGGCGACTATGTCGAAGTTCGCACGGCGAGCGTTTTTGCCGGAGCCTGTCACTTCAATGGCGAAGTCGTGACCACTGGACGCGACGCATTGATGGCCTGGAACGTCACTGCGGGCCGTTGGAATGCAACGGATTTGACCGGTGTGCGCGCGATAGCAATTGTCAACTCAGAGGAGAATCTTGCGAACGCTCAAGCCGCGCGTCGCTCTGAGCTGATCCTCGATCAATCCGCGAGTCACGATCAGAAAGTTGCGATGCTGGAAGCGATCAAGAGCCGATACGCAGCCGCGCTAGGTGACATAATCTCTGTACGAAGCGCTCCGATTACTTTCAAGCACGAAGGCAAAACGTACGACGTCAGCGCGTCGGGCGCGGCAATCGATGTCGAAGCGATGCCGAACGATCTCTGCTGCCGCATGCCGAACCTCGTCTGGTACGATCCGCTGGTTCCCCTGGGTCAGCGCAGAGTCGGCTACACGATCAAAGCTCTCTACTCCGGTCACACAACCAGCGATCCCTGGCAAAGAGCGGACGAGAACAGCGCCTTCTACGGCAGCTTCTCGTTCTAAACAGAGTTACAGAACCGCGAGCGGTAGCGACCGGATCCCAGTACTCAGTCTTTGAGCAAACGACTCTTGCGCGCGTTGAGTGGTAGATCCGGTCGCTACCGCTCGCGGTTCTGTAACTCGGTGAAACATGCGCTGGGTCAAAGTCGCGATTATATGTTTGCTGCTTCTGGTTGTCGGTCTATTCATTTTTGAAATTAGCCACAAGCCGGCTAATGCCTCCCGTGCTCCGCTCTCGTCCCCAAATTCACATATCGCGTCGAGTTCGTCAGCGTGGACTTTGTATGATCGCGATCCAAATCATCTCTGGAACCGGCTCTATCGCGCTTTGTACCAGCGAGTAACGAGCGACGGTAAAGAATACGGTTACGACGAACTCGATCCGCTGCTCTGGTGGCAAACTAAATATCTCTTAACCAATCCGGCTAATCGACAAGCGGTCACAGTTTTGGATGAGTTTCTCTCAACTCACGGTGAACGAGCGACTAACGATCCGCTGAAGCGAGCCATTCTGCAAAGAGACTTGTGGGCGATTTTTGATTGGACTACCCAATCACCAGATGGCTCGCCGGAAAAGTTGAATCTGCAAAACCGGCTGGCGCGGGTGATAAAGCAGCTGGCCTTATCGCCAGAAGAAATCGCAAGGCTGCCTAATTCTTACAAGCGAGCCGCGGAAAGCAAAACGTTCGCGGCAGCTTACGACGCGAACAGGCGCGGTGAATCCTTCTTGCCACCGGATCTGTTTGACTCGGAGGGGCCGTGGGTCATGCTTAGCGTTCGGGGAGGTGCGCCCATTGCATTGGGCCACATGGAATTCTTCTCCGGCAGATCAGTTTTTCTTATTTTCATGCGCCTGCCCGAAGGGCGAGAAGCAACGCTGAAGTATTTGAAAAAACTTTCGGACTTTCCCAAACCATGGCTGCCGGATTCGGTCAACCCGGGTCGCGTGGTACCTAACCCGGAGTTGCCAGAGTTTCCTGCTGGCACGGAAATGGCGTTGATTCGGAAGATAGTTTTGATCGACAGTCAGGTGAATTTGCAGCCAACGAACATCATTGAAGACATACAGATTCGTGTTCACCGCGCGATTCCAAACGAGATTCCCGGTGTGCTAAATCTCAGCAGGAATGAAGCACACGCAGCGTTGGATGTAATCGAGTTCAAGTTCAGCCGACCCAAACTCCTCGCGGATCAAAGTGGTGGCCTGCGCTCAGTCGTAGCAGGAGAAAAGGAGTTCGCCCTTTTTCGATCGCACGGTATCGACTTTGAGCAAAGAGAACCTCTGCAAGCGTGCGCAAGCTGTCATTTCCAACCGGGAGTTCACTCAATCCTCAGCCGCAGGCGGATGGAATCCGGGGGTATGGAGCGGGTGTCCGATTTGATTCCCGCCTGGGATTTGAATTACGAGGCGAATGAAACGAAATGGTGGAAAGGCAGGCAATACAACTGGGGTCTGCTGCAAGGCCTTTGGCGCTCACAACCGGGAGGCGATTGATTAAGGCTTTGGATTTTCCAAAGCTTATTTTCGAGGATTACTATCTGGGGTAGACTGAGGCATGATCCGTCCGTTTCGCAACATTCATCCGCAAATTCACCGCACGGCTTTCATTGCCGACAGCGCACAAGTAATCGGTGACGTGCATGTAGGCGATCAGGCATCGATTTGGTTCGGGACGGTCGCGCGCGGCGACATGTTCTACATCCGCATCGGCGATCGTAGCAACGTACAGGACAACTGCGTGCTGCACACGCGCACTGGAGAGAACCCCACGGTTCTCGAAGATGAAGTCACGGTCGGACACAGCGCGACCTTGCACGGCTGTTACATCGAACACGGATCGCTAATTGGCATCGGCTCGATCGTGCTGGACGATGTGCGCGTAGGAGCGCAGTCGTTGGTGGCCGCAGGTTCGCTAGTTTCTCCAGGCACAATTATCCCGCCTCGCTCGCTGGTGATGGGAATGCCGGCGCGAGTCAAACGACCTTTGACTGACGAAGAAGTTGCCGACCTCGCTCATTACTGGCAGAACTACGTTGAGTATTCGCGAGCGTATCTCAGCGAGAAGAAATGAAGCCGACACTATCATGCCAACGATAGAACTCGGTTACGGACGCGGCTCCATTAAATTCGATTACGACAGCGCCCGCTTTGACATACTTGGCCCTGAAGAATCGCCGCGACTCCCGTTATCCGATTCCGAGATCGGAGACGCGCTCGACGCTCCGATTGGTTCATCACCACTCGAAGATTTGATCGCGTCAGGCGATAAAGTCCTAATTGTCACTTCGGACGCGACGCGCGCAACCGGTAGCGCGCAAATCGTCAACCTGTTGGTTCGTCGCCTGATCCAGAACGGGATTCGGTCCTCGGATATTGCGATCATATTCGCTACCGGTATTCACCGCGCTGTTCATCCGGATGAAAAGACGGAACTGCTGACGCCCTTCATTGCGCAACGCATCCGCACAATCGATCACGATGCTTACGATAGCTCTCAATTGGTCCAACTCGGCGCGATGGACGACGGCACGCCCATCGAAGTGAACCAGTCGCTCAAAGACTTTTCCAAAATAATCCTGACTGGGGCCGTTGGCTTTCATTATTTCGCTGGCTTTACCGGAGGACGCAAATCAATTTGTCCGGGCTTGGCTTCGGCACGAACAATCGAAGCGACGCACATGCTGGCGCTGGATTTCAAAAGTGGCGGACGTCGCGCAGGCGTCGGGGCAGGTCTGCTGCAAGGTAACGTAGTCAACGAAGCCTGCGAACGCGTCGCCGCCCTCATCGATCCGGCTTTTCTCGTCAATGCGATAGTTGACCAGCGTGGCCGGGTCGGACAGGTTTTTGGTGGGCACTGGCGCGCTACACACGCCCGGGCCTGCGACGTTTACTCGTCGTCGCACGCACGGCGAATCGAATCAAAACGAAAACTCGTGATCGTCAGTTGCGGTGGTTCGCCCTACGACATCAACATGATTCAAGCTCATAAAGCCCTGGATATGGCTGTGCAAGCGTGCGTCGATGGCGGTTCGATCATTCTGTTAGCTGAATGCCGTGATGGCTTAGGACGAGCGGATTTTCTGAAGTGGTTTGATTCCCCTGATTCGCGCACACTAGAGACACGTTTAAAAGATGCCTACGAGGTTAACGGACAGACGGCTTGGGCTTTGCTGACGAAGACCGAACGCTTTCGCGTTCACATGGTTACGGAGCTTGGCGATGATGAAGTTCGAAGAATGCGCATGGTTCCAGCTCGATCGTTGGATGAGGCGCTGGCGAATCTCGAGCCTGATACAAGGGGTTACGTAATGCCACGCGGCGCGGCCTCGTTACCTTTGCTCAGTTAAGTTGTCCCATCGCTCGGAAGTAATCTGCGTTCTTCACGCTAGTTCAGAACAAAGACTTAATCAGATAAATCATGCCGGTGATCGCGCCACCGATGATCAGCAAGAGGATGATGGCAATGCCGAACATAATCAATTTGAATTTTCGATAACGCTTCTCATCCGGAGGCGATAGCGAACTCTGTGGAAAATAAGGCGGCGGCGTGTAAGTGGCCATTGTATGTCTCCAATAAATGCTGCTTCGTTTATGAGCGATTTATTATTAATTTATTATACCTTCTACTACCAGGGATTTGACGGCGGGCGTTTCGGAGTCGGTTTGGCGCTCGAGTTAGAGTTCATATTGCCGTTCCCGTTTGCATTCGCCTGCTGCTTCTTCAACATCTCTTCCGCATGCTTCTTACCTTCTCTGATTCGCTGTGCGCCTTCCTGCGCATTCTCAAGTCCATCACTGGCGCGGGAATCGTTTGGATCGAGTTCCAGCGCCTTCTGAAACGCGGCCACGGCTTCGGGGTAATGGGCCAACTTGGTCTCAGCCTTGCCGAGTTGATAGAACGCTTCTTCGTCAACAGGCTTGAGACGTGTTGTCTGTCGGTAAGCGCGCGCGGCCTCTTCGTCTTGATGCAGGAAACTGTGTGCCTCCCCCAAATAAAAGAAACTCTCCGCGTCTTTCGGGTCGGCCTGTACACGCTTCTTGAAAAGTTCCACTGCTTTCTTGTATGACTCGTCTGCTTCTGGTTTCCTTTCGAGAGCAGCATAGGCCATTCCCAGACGGAGGTGCGCTTCAGCCAAATCGGGATTGAGGCGAATTGCTTCCTGAAAAGCCGCCATGGCCTGCTCGTCCTGGTCGTTCTTGTAGAACTCCTTTCCTTGCTCGATAAGTGACTGTTCGTGCCTTGAGCGTTCGCTCTCGGACTCGCTGCCGGCCGAAGGCGAGAGATTGGCATTCGTGTTCTTAGCGCCCCGACGGCAGCCAGACATTCCCACTATCAGATACGAAGCGACGGCAACGAGCAGAACTTTCCTTAGGATAACAGGGGCATTAGTCATGGGCGGACATGTATCTACGCCGAAAACTAACTCTGAGTCAAATTGTGAAAGGATCATAATCGCCAGAAGGCATCATCAAAGCGGCCCACAAAAGCGAATGAGCGCTGCAACGTGGGCGTCGCAGCGCTCATCCATTTTCGTGGTTACTGTCCTCACCCCAGCAACCACTTGAGACGGAGGATCCACCAACCGTCTCTCTTGCCCCACAATATACATCGCAACACTTATGCCGCGCAATAGAGATTTTTTCGTGCTCGAAAATCCACGAAAAATCGCGATTATTGGCCAGATTCAGGCAGGCAGCGAGCCTCGTGAATGCAACTCTTTCATACTGCTCTCTGTAAGATTTTCTCGATCAGGCGGCGTGAAGTGCCTGGAAGAATCCGCCTTTCAGATCTCTTCGGAACCAATTTCCGTCCGGATAGCGTCGGCAAGCGAATTTGCCTTCGCCTTTACATCACTTTCATCTTTTCCTTCAATCATCACGCGTGCCAGCCGTTCGGTGCCTGAATAGCGCAGCAGCAAACGGCCCCGCTCGCCCAGGTCCCGCTGGATCTCGTCTGCCAATTTCTTAATGGCAGGCATCTCCGCGAAGGGTTTTTTTTCCGACACACGCACGTTGATGAGGACTTGAGGGTAACGCTGAAAGTCTCGAGTCAACTCAGCCAGCGATTTCTTCTCTTCCTTAATTGCTCGCAACAGAAAGAGCGTTGTGATCAATCCATCTCCCGCCAAACTCAATTTCGGAAAGATGATGTGGCCCGATTGCTCGCCGCCCAGGACCGCACCGGCCCGCATCAGTTCTTCGAGCACGAACTTATCACCGACGTCCGTACGGATTAGACTGATCCCGCGTGACCGCAACGCAATTTCCAACCCGACGTTACTCATGACCGTAGCGACGACGGTATCGCCAATGAGTTCGCCACGCGATTTCAAGTAGTTGGCCATCACCAAAAGAGTTGCGTCGCCGTCCACGAACATCCCATCGGCATCTACGAAGAGCGCGCGGTCTGCGTCGCCATCATAAGCCACGCCCAGATCGGCGCGCTCGGCAACCACCCGGCGCTGCAAGCCTTCTATGTGCAGCGAGCCACAATTAAAATTGATGTTGCGGCCGTCGGGTTCATGATTGATCGCTATGATCTGTGCACCGAGTCGGTTGAAAAGTTCCGGCGCGAGCTCATAAGCAGCGCCGTTCGCGCAATCCACGACGATTGAGAGATTGCCGAGCGAAAGATTTCGAGCGACCTCGCGCGATAAATATTCAAGATAGCGCGCTCGCAATGCAGGCCTATCTGGTTCATCAAAACCGGAATGATCGCTAAGGCGGTTTGACGGTTCGCTCGCGTTTTCAGCTAGGTCAATTTCAATCCTGCGCTCAGTCGCATCATCGAGCTTGCGCCCGGAAGGATCGAAAACTTTGATGCCGTTGTCCTGATAAGGATTGTGTGAAGCGCTGATAACTACGCCGGCGTCAGCGGGCAAGGTACGCGCTAGAAACGCCACACCCGGCGTGGTGATGATTCCGGCAGACTGCATGTCAGCACCAGATTTACGCGCTCCGGTGATCAGCGCGCGCTCGATCCACGATCCCGATTCGCGCGTGTCACGACCGGTAACGATTCGCAGAGCCCGCCCAGCAGTTCGTTCACCCAAGTGTCGCGTCAACGATTCGCCGAAAACGCGAATCGTTGAAGAGTCGAGGGGAAACTTGCCGGCTTTGCCACGAATTCCATCGGTGCCGAAAAGTTTGATGCTGTTCGCCGGCTTCAATTCGTTTTTCTAGGATTTGGCTTCTGGCTCGCAACCGCGCCAATATCGACGTGTACGTTGACGGTGTCGAGCACTTCGACTTTCGTGTCCGAAGTGTAAACCGCTGTATGCGGCGCATCAAAACTCTCCCGCCGGCCTTCGACCGAGATTTTCGTGGTGAAAGCTTTAATCTCGGTCGTATTCACGCTGCCCGCCGGTCCTTGCACTCTAACCTGATTTGGCGTGGCTATCACACTCTTAACTTCGTATGATGGTGCCGGGGTTCCGTCGAGACGTGGTTGTACGGGCAGTTCACGCTCGATGTCATGGCCGGAAACTACAAACCAAAGTATAAGGGTGATCGCCAGCGCCAGTAACTTCAGGCTCCAATCCTCGATGAAGACGCGACGGAACCAACGCTCGGTAAGACCCGGGGCGTGAGTAAATTGACTGGCATTGGGAACGGGCATGAATCTCAAACCGCGATCTTTTCAGTTTCTTCCGACTCCAGGCGGGCCGGATTATTCTTCTGAGATGGATAGTCTCGGCCTTCAATCGTTTGAAAGATCACGGCGCGCAAGCGTGTGGCATCAAGGGCTCGCTTGATTCGTCCTGCGCTCACGAACGAGATCAATCCCGTCTCTTCCGAAACTACGATGGCGACCGCATCCGAATCTTCGGTGACGCCGAGCGCCGCGCGATGACGCGTGCCCAAATCCTTCGCCAATTGAGGATTCAGGGAAAGCGGCAAGAAACAGGACGCCGCCGCAATTCGATCTGCGCGGACCACGATGGCGCCATCGTGCAGCGGCGAGGCCGGATTGAAAATTGCTAGCATCAAGTCGTAACTCAAATCCGCGTCCAGCTTCACTCCGGCATCGATTATTCCTTTCAATCCGACATTCCGTTCGATAACAATTAGCGCCCCCGTCTTGGTCGAAGCCAGCGTCGTGGCGGCCAAAACGATTTCATCATAGATGCTGTCGCCGAACTGGCCCCGGTGGCGGCGCGTGAATGGCACGCGAAAACGATTACCGAACTTGATTAGCGCCTGCCTTATCTCGGTCTGAAACAAAACGATGACCGCGACGCCGATGTAGAGCAATGCGCCACGCAAAATGAATTCGAGCGTCGTCAGACCCTGATTGACGGCCAGCCAATAAAGCAAGGCAAAGGCGCCGATGCCGGCGGCCATCGGCGCTGCGCGCGTGCCACGCAGAAGTTTCAGCACGCCATAGACCACCAGAAAGACGAGCACGATGTCCGCGATGACGCGCGGCTCTGCCAATCTCGCGAGATAATGGTTCAATGGCAGCATCAGGAAAAACATGAGTTTCTAGTAGTCGAGCACCGCCTGATGCAGAGGCTATACACCTCGTCATCAGTCGCATTCGAAGCCAAATCGATTGCCGGAAAGGGACCGTATAGACAGTCGCGCCGGGCCACCAGTTCGCGGACGCTCCGCCAGGATTATCGCGTAAAAACGGACGAGTCGCAATGGTTATTGGCTGGAGAGTGCGCCACCAATTTGTGGACGGCACCTTCGCTTTGTGATGCGATCTGCCAAACGCGTTGGCAGTGCTTACCTCGCGCGGCGTCCTTCTTATCGCGGTTGACATTCTTCGCCGGACTTACGTACATTCGAGTTCGCTGTTGGGAGGTCGTCCAATGGTAGGACTCCAGACTCTGGATCTGGCTATCGGGGTTCGAGTCCCTGCCTCCCAGCCAACAGTTTCACGTCAAACCGTCGGTCCTCGCTTCTCTTTGTATTGGCCATCCGACGCGACGATCAATGATTGTCCTTATTCCTAATATCATTAACTACTGCCCACCTTGCTTCTCGGCCCGCACAACGTGACGATTCATCCTCGAAGGAAAGCGGACGCCAAAAGACTTGATCCCGCGATCAGAGAAAGAGCCCTTAATCGGAGCCCGAGCGTGGGAAGAATCCTATCAGAGTCTGCGGATGAAACTCAGGGCGGACTTGAGCCTAGCGGAATTACAAACCATTAAGTAGCGTCGGTGCCTCATTGGTTAGATCTTCGAGCTCTGGTAGCTCTCGGCGACTTCATATTTCTCGCCAATTATCCGCAAGAGACTTGAGCTCCCAACTGAATTTTCATTTGCACACATCACGCCCAAAATCAGAAGCTAAATCACTTGCAAAATTTCATTACCAGCCCAGATTCTGTCCCCAGTATTTCTTCTGGAAGAGCGTCGTACGCTCCACTGCGAAATTGCTTGCAGTTATTTGGGCGTCGTGATAGAGTCCGCGCACTTCGACCTAGTAGCGCTTTTTGCATCGATTCTAGTACACAACCCTAGAGATAGGCGGCTCTGGGATTTTCCCGAACGGAGGCTTTCGTCTCCTCGCGGGGATCTCAACAGAGAACTCGCTCAAAGAAAGCGTAAGATATGGCAAACAAACAGTACATCACACAGGCACCGGGCTGGAACGTTATCAGCACCTACTTCACGCAGACTGATATTCAGCACATGCTGCAAGTAAGCCAGGGAGGGATCGATCTCTCGAATAGCAGCTGCGCGAGCGGAATCCGAGGTAGGAGAATCAAATGAAAACTCGAACCACAGTTGTGGCCGTAGCGGTCGGTGCGTCCGCCGTAGTGGCTGGTCTCTACGGTTGGAGTCGTATGACGAGTCCAAAACCCGTGGCGGAAACACAACGCCCGAGCGCGACTGCCCCAGCCGGAGCCATCCCCATCAGCATCAGTTCACCCGTCCCAACCGAGTTGAATCAGGGGAATGGTGGCGCGCCGAGCGCGACGATGCAGCAAGCCGCGGCGTTTGCGTGGCAGGAATTTATCGCCTTGAATTGGCCGGCTGTCAAACAAACGGGCGGGGTTGTAAATAATGCGTTTGTCCAACAACGCGACGTGGCTGATAGCAACTGCAAATTTAGCGATCCGAACTGCGATGATCGACCGCTGGTGTGGGAAACATTTCGTGGCAAGGTAGAAATCTTTCCTGGTAACGGCAACCCGCCGGGCTTTCCGAGCGTTGCGCAGGGCGACGATTCCTACGGCTATGATGCGTTACCGGCCTACAACTACAGCAGCCCTGTTTCACCTTGCAACCAACCTTCACCGACGGCTTCGCCGACGCCCGTCCCGTCATTTATCAATCTGGACGAAACGGATCAGATCACGCTGGACTCGATGTTTGCGGGTATAGCGCCGGCTCAGGATCCCGACAAAATCAATACTTCACCTCAACTTATACGCTTTCTCGCCAAGGCTAATCGAGTCGAGTACACGTACGTTGCTTCGCCGGGTGCTCAAGCGGCGTGGTGGCTGGGACCGCCGGTTATCCCAGCTACCCAGACTTATCTCGCAACCAACCAGAAAAGTCCGACCGCTGGTGGGCACGACCTTGTAAGCCTGCGGTTTGGCACGATTGAAATCAAAGCCGGTTGGCGCGTGCTTAATTCCGCTGAGATTGCGTCAAAGCGATTTAAGACGGCGACCGCGCGTTATTACGAGAACCAGAACAACCCCTGTTATAACGAAAGCACGTTTGGGCTCGTGTCGCTTCACATAATTCAGAAGACTCAATCGGCACCTTACTTCATCTATGCGACATTTGAGCAGGCAGACAACATTATGACAGCCCCGACGGCCAACGCCAGTCCGACTCCGGTTGAGGACGTGGACGGCAATATCGTCAAACTGCCGCCATGTCGCGCCGACCAGACGGCGC
>QHXG01000511.1 GCA_003222845.1 Acidobacteriota bacterium
GCGCGCTCTGCACGTGGCCGCGCGCGTCCATCCGCTTTTCTTCACGGAACAAAGTTATCGTGTCGGCGCGCACGAAGTTGTCGTCTTGCCACATACGTGAGTTGCCCGTGTAGATAGCCACGCCCGAATCGTGATTGACCTCTGCGCGATCGGCGAGCAGATAAACCGGGCTCTTCACTTTGCGAAATGGCGCCGCGCCGTTGGTCTGTTCCTGGCTGTAGTAGGTCGTCTGCACTTTGCCGCGGCAGTAGGAGATGTCGGTCGCATTATTTGAATCGATCTCCACTGCCTTCGTGCGCGCGCGCGAATCCCAAACCGTCGGCTCGCCACCCCGCAGCCGCACGGTTTCATCCGCAGCCGTGTAAGAGACGCTGTTGGCGATGCCGTTGCGATCCATTTCATTGAGCTTCGCATCGCCGGTGGCATCGACTCTATCGACATCCTGCGTCTCGCGGACAAAGAGCGCGGCCATCTTTTGCGAGGTCAACGTGCGCGGACCGCGTTTGGCGCTTGGTTGAAATGGATCGAAAACGGCTTTCGCGCCACCAGTGGCCGTGCAGTTGCGCGCAATGTTTCCACTCTCGAAGAAGTCGCAATCGAAACGCGGCGCGGTCAGCGTCTTGCGATCCGCCTTCGCAGTTTGTTGCACCGGCTCGACGTACAACTCTGCATTACCTACGGCTTCAGCCTTTTCGAGATCTTTGCCCGTTGAGCGCCAGGTCATCTTGATCGAATCGGCAGTCAGGCGTTTGCTAGCGGCGCGCGGATCGTTGGCTTTCGATTTTGGAGCGGACAGCGTCACGACCGAGCGGCCTTCAGTGCGCATCTCTTTCAAGAGACTGCGATCGCCCTGTGCTTGAAAATCGATGTTGAGCGCACTCGCGCCGCTGAGTTGCATATCCGAATCGGCATTGAGAGTTTGCGCGCGAATGTCGCGAGCGCCGTAAGCGCGCTGTAAACGCTGATCGCCATCGAAAGAAAAATCCATATCCACGGAATGTGCTTCCGCGGCGTGTCCTTCGTCCATCGAACGCAGGTACGAGTTGCCGCGCATCTCGATCTTTTCCAACTTCTTCTTGTCGTTGAGAATGGCGGTGAGCGTGTCGCCGCTCATGACGTCCTGGTCCTGTTCAGCGGTCGCGCCGCCCGAGAAAGTCAGACGCATCGACGTTTGCTCGAACACCGCTTGTGCCGAATGAATTGTGACTGGTTTCGCGCGGGCGCCTTTCAATGGTTTGGTATCTTTCTTATTCGGATCCTTGAATGCTTCGGGCGCGACGGTGACTTCGACCTCGTTGCGCAACTCGAGCCGCTTGTTCTTATCGTCGAGCAAAGCTCCGGTCGCTTTGCCCGAAACGTTTTCGCGTTCGAAGGTGATCGGTGACGATGTCTCGGCGACTTCGTTGTCCTGGTGATAGACCAGCGAATCGGTCTTCACTTTCAACGCTTCGTGAGTTTCGATCTGCACGTTGCCGGTGAATTGTCCCGCTCCATTCTTCTCGTCATAAATGGCCCGATCTGAAATGATCTGATCCGGCTTGTCGCCCTTCGGCGGAAACACCTGCAGGTTTACCTGTTCGAGTTCATGATGGCCGTCGGCATAAGAAATGTCGCGGGCCGCGCGCAACCATAGATACAAACGATCGCCCTTCGTCATGCGGCGCTCATAACCTTCGATGATACCGGTAATCTCTTTCGAGAGCGCAGGCGTTTCAGAGCGCATGCGAAACGGCGTGTTATGGCGCATCTTGTAATAGGAGACGCCGACAAAAATCACGCCGCCGACCAAAAGAAACAGCGCCAAACCACGCGCGATCGCCGGAACTCTCGCACGCAGGTCAACGGCGCTGATTCGTTTTCTTCGAGTTACTACTTGCATCTGTAATGGTAAATGGTAAATCGTAAATGGTGAATGGAACATGGAACGGCGCGTTCATTCGTTCACCATTTACCATTCACTATTTACTATTCACCGGTCTTCATGTCCTTGACGTTCAACTGCAACTTGATCTCGCCATTCCACCGATTAGCTTCCAGTTCATAGGCGAGATCGAGGCGCTGATTCACTACCGGCGTTTGCTCCGTCTCTTCAACTCCGCGCCACCAGATGGCTTCAAACGGCCGATTGTCGTCGCCGGCCACGCGCAGCTTTAGATGCTGCTCTTTAATTATCTGCGGCTCGCTCAATACGCGGAGCCCGCGGGTCACGAACAACGGGCGCGGGTTACCGGCGCCAAATGGTTCCAGCGCGCACAACTCCTGCGAAAGCTGAAAACCGAGGGTGCGCGCCGAAACTTCCGCATCGATCTTAAGCGCCGGCGTCAAGTCTTCTTCCGTCAAACACGACGCCGCGTGTTCATTCAAGCGGCGGCGGAACTCAGGAATGCATTCGCGTCGAATCGCCAGACCGGCAGCGTGCGAATGACCGCCGAATTTGTCGAGCAGATCGCGGCATGTCGTCAGCCCGTCGAACAGGTGATAGGCTTCAATGCTCCGCGCCGAACCGTGGCCGACGTCGCCATCGAACGAGATAACCACGCACGGCCGATGCAGGCGCTCGGCAATTTTCGACGCTGCCAAACCGATCACTCCGCGATGCCAACCGTCACCGGCGATCACAGCCGCGTAGCATAGCCTTAAGTCTGTGCCACTGGATTCAAATTCTTCAATCGCGCGATTGAAAATCTCGCGCTGAGCTTCCATGCGCTCACGATTGCGGGTGTCGAGATGCTCTGCCAGCCGTCGCGCCTCTTCCCTGTCGCTGGCACTGAACAGTTCGACCACCGCGCTCGCCGCATCCATGCGGCCCGCCGCGTTGATTCTCGGCCCGATGCGAAAGCCAAGATCGTAGGCGTTCATCTCCGCGCCATCGCCACAACCGGCGATATCAATCAGCGCCCGCAAACCTGGATTCACGGCGCGCGGCAGATCAGAAAGACCCAACGCCACGATCGCGCGATTCTCGCCGACGAGTTTAGCCACATCGGCGACCGTCCCGATTGCCACCATTTTCAGAAAGCCGGGAACTACTGATTCTTTTCCCCGCTCACGAAATAACGCATGAACCAGTTTGAAAGCGACGCCGACACCGGCAAGGTTCTTGTCCGGATAATCGCACCCATGTTGATTTGGATTTAGCACCGCGAGGGCGGGCGGCGAGCCTTCGTCCTCGTCAGGTAGATGATGATCCGTGATGATTACATCGAGCCCATTCGCGCGCGCCCAATGCAACGGTTCATGCGCGCGGATGCCGCAGTCAACGCTGACGACCAACTTGTAACCTTCGCTCGCGGCTTTCTCCAACGCCGCTTGCTGAATGCCATAGCCTTCGGTGAAGCGATGAGGCACGTGATAACCGGCGGTGGCTCCCAACATTCTAAATGCACGTAAGAGCACCGCCGTTCCGGTGGTCCCATCTACATCGTAGTCGCCGTAAATCAGGATTGGTTCTTGATTATCGATGGCGCTCAGCAGACGCTTTACCGCGTCTGTCATTCCAAGCATTAGAAAGGG
>QHXG01000103.1 GCA_003222845.1 Acidobacteriota bacterium
AGGCGCAACTGTAAGTGTCGTCCTTCATGAAACTGCAATCGGTTCCTGAGCAGCACTGCCAGCTTTGGGGCGTGCGGTTGCCCAGGAAAGAATAGCCGTCAAAAAAATGACCGGCGGAAAGTCTGCCGGTCTTTCTCACGAGCGCCTCGCGAATTACAGCGCCAAGAGTAAATGAGTTCTTTGGTGCTCCACCCTCGGCAGCAACTTGGCTTGGCCCTTCGCGACACGGCGTTATTGACGATTGATCTTTCTTATAGGGATACGGTTTTGCGTCGCCATCAAAACCTGACCCATCCCCAAAACTCAGCTGAACGAATTCGATTTGGATCTTTTTGGGATCCGCCCTGTGGTTTCTTGCCTTGCTCAAGTCCCAACCCCTCTGATCGTCTTCCGGGATCTTGAAGATGTATTCTCCTCCTGAAGGAATCGGTACATCGTCCGGCCTCGCGATAGTATTGAAATGAATAAAGTCCATTCTCCCATAGCGGAGAGGAATTCCTATTCGCCGACCACTCTCGGACAAAACATCTGGAAATACCAGCCAGAATTCGAGAAAGTAAATCGGCTTGCCTGAAGTATTCGTAACTTCCAACTCAAAGTCTCGCAACCAATCTGAGTTACTTAGATCCTTGACCTTGGCTTCTTTTTCCGCTTTGAACTTAATCTTTATCGGCACATTCTTTGGCATATCGTCTTCGACTTTTCTTTCTTGGGGCGATTGAGCAATACTGGATGTGCGGACGCCCACTACTAATAAGCCTGAAGCGATGCCTACCATTAGACAGGCGAGGATCAATCTTGCATAAGCTGATTGTACGGCTTTCATGAGGTATTCTTTCTTACTAAAAAGGCCACTGAGACTTCCGAAGGCTGACTACCAGAGACATCCGGTGATGTGGGCGGCAGGGAGCCAGTTAGCGGGCCACATGATACTCTCGTTGCGAGCCGTGTCAAGTCTTTTGGATATTTGGTGGTGTCTTAGCTTGAAATCCATGAATTAAAATCTGTGGTAAGGCTCAAGATCATATATCTCAGCGATGGCGACAAACCACTCTGGCTAATCGGATGTTGGTAGTAAGTAGTTTTTTGATGGCTGCTGCTACTTTCTGTCTTGCTGTCGCCTCCATCTATCACTACCTTACGTTCCAAGCTCAACTGACTACGATGCGGGATCAAGCCGAGGCCGCTAAGAAATCGGCCAATGTTGCAAAGAGCGAAGTCGAAGCAGTTAACACCCAAGCTAACGCTTCGATGAGCCAAGCCAACACATCGGCTAAACTTGTTGCGCAGAATGAAAAAGCGGTTAAGGCTGCCCTCGATCAATCCAAAGCCGCACAGCAAAGCGTAGGTATCGCACAAGAGACTTTTAGGCTCGTTGAACGCCCTTCCATCGGCCTTGAAGGGGTGAACATAGCGGAGTTTGCAGTCGGGAAAGAGGTGGTTGGTGGTAACGGTTCGTCTTAAGAATTCGGGACATGCGCCCGCCCGTCACGCTACCTTGCAAAGTACTCTCTTCTTTGAGAAGGCCGGGGAAATCAGCCAGCGATGTCCTGCCGATGTGAAGCCAAGCAACGCCGCTTGGGGCCCCGCCAGCCGTTCTGTTATTGGTATAAACGCCACGAAAGATGTTGTGGCTCGCAGCTTTCAGGTGCTTGACGATAAGGGCGTCAGCCAACTAGAAACCGGCCAAGTCTGGTTTTATGTTTACGTAATTACAAGTTACGAAGGCTCTGGGAGAAGATATGTAACCGAGTACTATTCTAGGTACGACTTCCACGCCAAGACGCTTCTAGAGTGCTCGACCCATAACGACGCCACGTAATATGACACTACGGGATATTTATGTCGTCAGAAGGCTGGACTGGGTGTAGCGGTGGCGGTGGCGAAGCTTGGGCCGATCTTGTCGTCCAGTCCTTCCAGCGTGCCATTGACTTTCTTGTAGACGTTTTCGATCACGGAGCGACGAGCGGGATCGGGTGGGCCGTTGAGGTAGCTTTTGATGTAGTAGAGCAATGCCTGATCATTCTTGCCGTTGGCTTCGAGCGCAGAGCCGAGATGCCACATCGCTGAACGCCAGAGCGGCGTGCCTTCGGGCGAGACACTGACTGCGCGGCGGAGGTGGGCGGCGGCCTCTTCATGCTTGTCGAGATTGAAAAGCGCGAGGCCGGCGAGGTCTTCGATTCGTCCGCGCAATAAACCTGAAAGCGCATTGCGCGGTGCGTCGGGAACGTCGGGCGTAGCGTTCTGGGCGCGCGCTCGTGCGCGCATGTCGCTCAACTCTTCCGGCTGCACGGCGACGGTTGCGGCCGCCATGCTGAGCGCAGCTTCCACACCCTTAATTGCGCTGTCCATTAGATCGACGACGCTTGATAAAGCGACGCCTTTGCGCACAAATCTTCCGGCGACATAAACGAGACGAAAGGTGCGCATCCCATCTTCGCCCGCGATAAAGTTCTGCGCGATGGTGAGTGCTTCATCGTCAGATATCGTGGAACGACCGAGAGCGGCTGTAAACGCCAAAAGCGCTTTCAGCATCTTGGCGTTGCTTTCAGTATCCGCGACGCCGGCTTGAAAGATCGCCGCGCGGCGTTCCGGCGCCAGCAATTCAGTGAAGCTTGCGGCGCGCGCAGTACTGCGGCCGGCGAGACGCGTTTCGATCTGGCCGTCTTTGAAAGTGAACGAGCGCGCGAGCTCCTGCGCAGCTTCGTCATACAAGCCAATCGAAGCCAGGACGTTCGCCAACTCGTAATTCAAAGTCGGGAAGCGGCTGTATTGTTGAGCGAAACGCAAGGCCCTTTCGGCCTCCAATGGGTGGCGTTCAGCCACGAGCGCGCGGGCCAACGCGATCTGCGCCCACGAATAGCGCGGCTCGATCTCGACCGCCTTCTGAGCCAGGTCGAGGCCGCGCGCCGAATCGTTGTGCGCCACGAACCAGTAGGCCGTGCCAACCAGCAACGGAAGATTTCGCGTCTGCTCTTTGTCTTGCAGCGCTTTGTTTAATTCCTGATCCGCTTCGCTCTTCTTGCCAAGTTCCAGCAGCGAAAGCACCAGACCTGCACGCGCAGATTTGTTATTCGAATCAGCCTGCAACTGTGCGCGGTAAAGCGCCAAGGCCTCTTCAGCTTTGCCGCTAGACCGTTTCAAATCGGCGAGCGCGATTCTGGCCACCGTGGATTTGGGATCGATCGCAAGCGCGCGGGCGTATTCGCTTTCAGCTTCGTCAAGCCTGAGCGCGATGTGACGCGCGGCGCCCAATGCCTGATGCGCCGGGGCGGAGTCGGGTCCGTTCTGCACCGCCAATTCCGCAATGCGATTTGCTTCGCCGGCATCTTCGATCGTGAGATAGAACTCCACGAGGGCCAACAAACGTCGCGGGTTCAGTTTCGCCAGCGCCTCAGCCTGATGCGCGGCTTCGGTTGCCGCAGCGCGCTGCCCGCGCAGAAATAAGTTCATGGGAATGCGCGCGATAACTTCAGTAAACAAGGGATCGCCCATATCAGGTGGCGCCTCAGAAATCGCCAGACGAAATTCTCGCAGGCCGCCCGCCGCGTCGCCTGCTTTCAATTTTTGATCACCTAAGGTTGCGTGCGCCGCGACGATAAGTTCAAAGGCGCGGGGCACCGCGACAGACTGCGGATGCGCAGCAATAAACGCCTTCAATAAATCGATTCTCTGGTCTACGGGCTTGGTAAGTGTTAATTCAACTTCTTCTTTTTCATCATCCGGATTTGCTGGAGGAGTGACGTTTGTTCTTCGATCTGTCGAGGGCGACCGAGTCGGACGCGCAGAGTTGTCCGCAATCTCGGCTACACTGGGCGAGGGCTGGGCGCTCACTCGTGCCCGCGACACCGTCGAAGGGGAGCCGGGCGCTAATGCGCCAGGTACGGAAACGACTGCCGGGCTCTCCGGCGGAGATGCACTCGGCGACGCTACCGCGACTGGCGGGGTCTCGAATGGTTGTCGGACTGATAGCGCTATCGATGGCTCGGGTGTCTGTGTTGCTGGCGTTAGCGACGGCTCAGCCGTTTGCGTCGGTTGCGGCGATGGAGCGACGACCGTAGGGGTGACATTCGAGATGGCTTGCGGCGTAGATGGCTGTCTCGGTGGGACCGTTGGTTGTGGCGCCGGCGATTCACTCGGTTGTGGAGTCGGCGTCTCCGCGGGCTCGGTCCTTTGGGATCTCACAACCCTTGGACGCTGCTGTCTGGCACTCAAATTCTCGGCTTGCGGATCGACATCAGCCAAAGTGAAATTGTTTCGCTCGCCGAGAATTTCCGCAAAGACTTGGATCCCCGTCAGCAGTCCCTGACTATAACCGCCACTCTCGAGTTTCGGTCGCATGCGCAAACCCATCTCGCCGATCAGACCGTCAGGAAGACTGGCCCGCGCGGACTTACTGGCTTGCGAAAAGAATTTCCCGCTGTCGGTCGCGAGCAAAAGCAGGAGACTCTTCGTCGGAGTTGCTGGTGCGCCTACGTTCCAGTCATTGGCAACTGCCAAAGAGTAATCGTAGATGTCTTCAGAGCCGACACTTTTCACTGTAGCAATGATGAAATCAAGACCGGTGCGCTGCCTCAAGTTTTCGAGGACGACTTGCAGTCGCGACTTTGTCGGCGAGTCCAGAACTTCGGCAAAGTCATTAACGTGCCCGCTCGGCTTTGGCAGCCGCTTGCCCTGGGCCCACGAAACCGAGCCGCCCCAAAGTACTGAAACGATCGCGAGAATCATCGCCAACGCGATCGTCCGTTGATTAAGGAAAGGTAAATTCATCTTACAATTAAGCATGCAAGGAGAGACGATTCGGGAGGGCATGATAACATCAAAAGAAGGACGAAAGGAAAACGGGACCAGCCAGGATGACCGAACTTGATGAAGCTTGGGAGTTGACGTTGGCGGAAGCAAAGCGGCGCGCGCACGCTGCCGGGCGGGCGGATATTGCCGATTATCTTAATTTGCGCGCACGGAATGATCTGCTGCGACGGACCGGGACGGAGTGGCTGGTGAGTTCGCTGACGAAACTGGCGGGCGAAGCAAATCGCCGTGGCGCGGGCATTCAGATCGAGCAGCAGGATGCGCATCGCTTTCGCGTCGGATCTACCACGATGGTCGGAACACACGTGACGCTGCACAATGGCGTGCGCGCGTTAACGGTCGAAAGCGGATGGCCGCGCACTCCGCGAGATGGATTCATTCGCGGCGGCGGGTTGGCCTGCGCGAACATCAAACACTTTGGCCGGCCGCGCGCGAACGCTGAACTTACTCTCATGCGGGCGGCGACGGGCGCGCCTCTGTGGATGGCCAGCGAAAAAACGGGCGGGCAATCGCGTTTCACCGAAGGGCGACTGCGCGATCATTTCTTGCTTCTGCTTGGGGAATCATGATCTTCCACAGTTTTGCGGGCAGGATGCCCGCGAACCGCCGACAAGAAGTCGGCGCTCCTTTCCTTCTTTCTTGTTTTCATCTTACGAGTTCCTTGTGAAGCGCGCGCTTTTCTTTCACGAGGCGCACCCTCGCTCGACTGAGATCATCGCATCACTGAGCGAGAATGTTTTGTAAAGGAGGTAATGGAAAGTGAGAAAAAATATTCTAGCTAGATTAATATTCACGGCAGCTCTCCTGATTCTGGCGCTCCCGATAGTCAGCTCGGCGCAAATCTATAATCGTCGTTATGATTATGATCGTAATAATTACGACCAGACCGATCGGCGTGACGTTCAGCAAGCAATTCGTCAGCTCGATATTTCGAGTGCGCGATTGGAAAATGATCTTAATTATGGCAGAACGCGCCGGGTCTTCGGCGGAATCTTTCAGTTTAGAACTGTAGACACCGGAGCGATCGATCAAGTACGTGACTTTCGGCGCGCGGTCAGAGAGTTGAGAATGGCTTCACGTGGCGGCTTCGCTCTGGGCGCCAGCGTTGACGAGGCGCGAATCGTTATGGATCGAGGCATCCAGCTTGATCGTACGTTGCGACTGCGCACCGGCAACGGCAGCGTGGATGCCGAATTGGCGGACATCAGATCGAGTCTTCACATAATAGCCGACGCGTACGACCTGAGGATGCCTTATTAACTTAGGTTGACTGGTGTTCTTTGACAGTCTCGTTTAGAGAGCGGACTTGTCCGCCTTGGATCGGCATGACCGAGTCCCGCGGCTAAACGTCAAGTTATTTCAGAACATCAGTAAGGTAACGCGTTCGACCGGAGCCCCGTCGCTCTTCATCAGCGGCGGGGCTTTTGTTAACCGCGTCAGAACCGGGAGCGGTAGCGACCGGATCATTTGAGATTTGGCATCTGAGATTTGGTATTTGATAATTTTTCTCTTCGGAACGAAACAACTCGCGTTCGCAAATGAGCAAATGAAAAATCTCAAATTATCTCAAATGACAAATGATCCGGTCGTACCGCTCGCGGTTCTGACACAACATGCGCCACAATACGGGTGACATGCCCGGAACCCTCTACATCGTCGCCACTCCAATCGGTAATCTCGAAGACATCACGCCGAGAGCGTTGCGCGTCCTGCGCGAAGTGGAAGTGATCGCCTGCGAAGACACGCGCCGGACTAGAGTTTTACTGAATCACTTCGGTATTAAGACCCGGACCATTAGTTATCACGAACACAACGAACGAGAGAGCGCCGCAGGATTGGGCAAACTTCTGGAAGGCGGAAAGAACGTCGCCATGGTGTCTGATGCCGGCACGCCTTTGATTAGCGACCCTGGATTTCGCGTCGTAAACGCGGCGATTGAGAGCGGAATTACCGTGGTTCCAATCCCGGGTCCCACGGCTTTCGTGGCGGCACTTGTCGCCTCCGGGCTGCCATCGGATCAGTTCTTTTTCGCGGGCTTTCTTCCCGCGCGAGCGAACGCGAGGCGAGCACATTTGGAAGACCTGGCTGCGATTCAGGCGACGCTGGTGTTCTATGAAGCGCCGCATCGAATCGCCGCGGCATTGAGCGATGCCGTCGATGTTTTGGGAAATCGCGAGGCGGCAGTGGCGCGGGAACTGACCAAGATTCATGAAGAGATCGCGCGTGGAAATTTGCGTGAATTGGCAAAGCGTTTTTCCCAAAGCACAGCAACGCGGGGTGAAATTGTTCTGCTTATTAGCGGCGCCAGCGAATCAGCTTTTGAATCAACTGGCGAGAGAGAGCTTTCATCAATGAGACTGATTGACCGCGTGCGTCAACTTGAGAGGGACGGATTGGACTCAAAATTGGCACTAAAGAAGGCGGCGCGCGAATTGGGATTAAAACGCGCGGAAGCCTATCGCTTAATCGTGGCTCAAAAGAATCGCCGAAGCAGATAGAACAGCAGACTCAAAACCAGCGAGAGCAGCAATGAGGAAACTATCGGAATGTAAACTCGCGTGTGCTCGCCTTCATAACGGATGTCACCAGGCAGACGGCCAAACCACGAAAGCGCCCCTGAATAAATCAGCAATCCGATAATCAATACGCATGCCCCGCCCATGATAACTATCAATCCGACGCTGCGATTCATGATGCCTTCCTTGGAGTGCGCCAGCAGAGCGAAGCGGCGATGGCGCTTTGGATCACTAAGGCTAATAGCAAACTAAAAGCGCCGTCGCCGCTTTGCTCTGCCGGCGCACTCCAAAATTACTGGGCGAACGCCGCGATCGGCCCATCCGCCTTGATCAAATCTTTCAAAGCCGAGTACGGTACCAGCACTTGCTGAGGCCCGGCGGCATAGGCCGCGACCTGATAGGGATCGAAAGTGATCCACAAACCCTGCTTAGTGATCGTCCAGGCATTAAAGTTTTCCGCGCGTGCCGACGCGCCCGACTGAATCATGTCGTCAGTCAACATTGAATCCTTTTCTTTCTTTGCCTGCTGCTTCAAATCCTTGATGCAATAATCTGAAATTACCTTCACGTAATTCGATTTCGCGTTGAAGAGATCGGCGAGCGCCAGTTTCTTTCCATTACGGACGTCGTAGTTGAGCACGGTCGTGTAACTGTTGGGGTGGGCCGCGCCGCGTGAGTAAGCCGATTCGGTAAACTCGATGCTGATCAAATCGTCGGCGGCGAGTCGAATCTGGTAGTCACTGTCGAGAGTTGACGTCTCCGTCTCGGCGGGAATTTCGCTCCCCGCGTCCGTTTCGTTGGAGGTTTCGCTGGTCTTGAAAGCCGCGACGTTCTTTGTGACCATGGCGCGTGCTTCTTTATTGAATTTATCGAAGCGAGCGTCGCCCTCAATCTGCGGATACACCACGTCGATGCGGAAACGCGATTGCTTGTTTGCTTCCTTAATCACCTTGGGCACGAAGCGCGCCGCGGCGGCGCTGAAATCGATCGGTTGTTGGGTCAGCTCGAAAGTCGTTTCTTTCGCCCCGTCAGGCCTTGACCATTTGCCGGCGATGTTGGCCATGCCCAACTCATACGGTTCCACGGCCGTCTTCCATTTACCTTTGAAGATGCCGGTCTCTTTGCCACTGTCATCCTTTTCTCGCAGATCGACATTGGCGTCTTTGTCGACCGTTCCGTTGAGTTCGATGTTCTTGCCGACCTTCGGATAGAAATAACTTCCGCTGACCCGCTCGCCGTCGCGCACTAAAGTCATCTCGATTTTTAGATTGTTCGCGCCGGCAGCAATTGTCCCGCGGAAATAGGATCTTTCACCGACTGAGGCTTCGCCGCCGGCAGGCTTTTCTTGTGTAACGGCGAGATTGCTGTTAGTAGTTTGTGGGACAGATTGCGATTGTCTTCGACATGCGCCTGAGGCGATTACGACCCCGATAGGCAGAAGAATCAGAATTATTTTGCGGGTTTTCATTTCTATGTCTTCTGGTTGTTCGACGCTAAGCGCCGGGAGATCAGTCCCGTTAGGAACATAATTTTATGCAGTGTAGCAAAGGCATTCTGCCTTGGTGGTTATCCTACATTCCTCCTCAATAGGCCGTTGCGCTCGATTTCCTTGCGAATATCTTCAAAAGTCAGCTCGCTCAATCTTCCTCCCGTGAATATCTCATTATTGGTTACGTCGGCAACGGCAAACGGCGGCGACGGAAAATTGTCCATCTCTTCATCGGTTTCAAAGCTGACTTCAGCTAATACCAAACCAAACAGATCGCCGAGAAACATATCGACGGAAAACTGGCGATCCTGAAATTTAAAACGATAACGATTCTTGCGAATCTCGTTCGCTTCAAAAATCGCGAGCGTCTCTGCTTCGATGGCATTCAGATAGATGTTAGTGATTATAGTACGCGATAGGTCAGCCGGGTTGGGGGCGAACTTTTGGGTAAACTTCACCACCCACTTGTTGGTTTTTGGATCGCGCACTTTACGAATGCGCAGGCGCGTGCCGGTTAGGTAGTTATCAGTGATCTGAAAATGATGATCGGCGCGCGATAGTCCTTCCGGCAGATCCTGCAAGAGATAGCGCCGCTCCCGCTCGACACGCGCGTATTTGCTCTCCGGAACGATTGTGTTCTGATCGGTTAGCTTGGCAACACCCATGCTGTGTTAGCGATGAGCTAGATGGGATCCGCGGCTATGACCGCGCAGGATTTCCGAAGCATCACACCAGCACCTCATCCAGTCGTCGTACGTGAAGAACCTCGTCAGGCGCAAGCGGCTCGATTTGTGATTCGGGTACCGTCACCACCGCAATCGTTTCTCCTATGGCATTGAAGACTTCCAAAGAATACCCGGGCTCCTGATGTTCCTCGCCGGGATGAGTCTCGACAATTGTGGCCACATCGCCTCTTCGCAAGCCATGCGCAGGCAAATCTTCTTTGAGGGCCACTCTTGAGAATAATTGATAAGCCATTCTCAGTCTCCCTTAGCTGCGTACCGGATCTTGACGACCTCGAAGTTCGGGAGGCGCCGTTAGAGATCTGGGGAGAAAGGGCGCAGAGTATTCAATTCTCTGCGCCTTATTCAATCAAGCGGAAGCTCTGGTTAATCAGTAACGAACCAAAGTCCATGCTATTTTCAGGTCGCGCTGGCAGTTTCCACTTTCTTCTCCGGCTTGTTCGGCTGGGGCACGATACGCAGGTACGGCTTTAGGGTTTTCCATCCGCCGGGAAACTTTTCTTTTGCGGCTTCATCTGAAAGAGCGGGCACGATGATCACATCGTCGCCGTCTTTCCAGTTCACTGGCGTGGCCACGCTGTACTTTGCGGTCAGTTGCAGGGAATCGATCACCCGCAGAATCTCGTCGAAGTTACGGCCTGTGCTCGCCGGATAGGTGATCATCAGCTTAACCTTCTTGTCGGGGCTGATGATGAATACCGAGCGCACGGTGAACACGTCGCTGACCTCCGGATGAATCATGTCATAGAGTTCCGCAACCTTATGATCCGGATCCGCAATGACTGGAAAGTTGAGCGCCGAGCCTTGCGTCTCGCGAATGTCTTCTGCCCAACGCGTGTGCGAATCGGTTGGATCGACACTCAGTCCGACGACTTTGACGTTGCGTTTCTCGAATTCCGGTTTGAGCCGCGACGCTTCGCCCAGTTCAGTCGTGCAAACTGGCGTGAAATCCTTTGGATGGGAAAACAGACAAGCCCAGCTATCGCCAATCCAGTTGTGAAAGCTGATCTGTCCCTCGGTGGTTTCCGCCGTGAAATCCGGCGCCACATCTCCTAAACGTAATGCCATGATGGTTACTCCTTTTTCCTTTGAAAGTCATTTAGACCAAGCCCTTGGGAAGGCCAAGTCGAAACTATGCAGATTGTGTTTGCGAACTGCCGAGTTTTTATAACTAAACCACGGGCAAGTCAAGCCTGATGGCAGGCGCCCAATCCTAATTATCGAGTGCAAACAGTACAGGACGCTACTTTTGGGCAGTCTACATCCAACCCGCCAATCTCCACAGTTGCCGTGAGCCCGTCGCAATCCCGACCAGACAAATCCACCTTGATGGTTGATGTTCCCTGATGAGAAATATTGTCAGAATAAAAATACGATGCATAAACTTTTTATTGGATACGACGAACCCGCCGCGATATCAGAAAGCGACAATGGTGATCTTGTTCTTGTTAGCCAAGGCGATCATTTCCTCACGGTCAAACATTAGTGTCTTTCCCGCCGTGACGCAAAGACAACTTGCTCTTGATTTGATCATCGATTCGATGGTGGGAACGCCAACCACCGGAACATCGAAGCGCATGTCCTGATCGGGTTTCGCGATCTTCACGACGGTTAATCGACCGTTCACAATTCGGCCCGCGCGGCGAATCACGGCGTCCGTCCCCTCCATGGCTTCAATCGCCACACAGGCGCGATCGCGAATGACAATTGTTTGGCCCAAATCGAGGCGGGCAATTTCATGCGCGATCTCTAAGCCGTATTCGATGTCGCCGCGTTCACGTTCGTCAGGTTCGCGCTTTGTTAGTGTACCCGGTTGCGGAAGCTGATCTTTCAGGAAGTAAGTCGAGTCGATTAGCTCGATGCCTTCGCTGGCCAACTCGCTGGCGACCGCGCCGATTAGCGCGTCTGTATTGCGTCGTGGCAGTCGCAGCAGCATCTTCAGCGTGCGTACGTCGGGAATGGCGCGGCTGAAAATCTGCACGTGCTTTACCTGGCCGGCCATGATCGCTTTTTCGACGCCTTCGTCTTTGAAGAAGCGCAGGAGCTTGCCGAGTTGACCAATGCCGACCCAGGTCATCCGATCGGTTAGCCTTTCAATCTCCGGATCGGTTTCTTCGCGGATGGCAGCCACGGCGACGGTAGACCCCGCGCGTTTCGCGCCTTCGAGAACCAAAAAAGGGAACTTGCCGTTGCCTGCTATTAGGCCGAGCTTCATAGAATTGGGTAAACTTGCATTTCTCTAGCCCAGGCGTTCACGCCTGGGAACTAATAGGAGATTAATATCATTAGCCTCGTTCACGAGGCTTACCTGTTTTAGACGTTTAAGACCTCAAGTCAAGAAAGCCCCATGAATGGGGCTGTAATCATTTTAGAGAAAGAGCAGCTCGACGGCTGAGTTTCCAAAAAGTTTACTTCACAACCCCACGCTTCGACGTCTCGATGAAGCGCACCAACTCGTTTGCTTCTTCTGAGCCGGTGATCTCTTCGCGGATGCGTTCAATGGCCTGAGCAGTATTCAGTTTCGACGCCAGCAGCAAGTGAAACGCGTGATGCAAAGCGGCAATCGTCTCACGAGAATAGCCGCGGCGGCGCATGCCGACTTTGTTCAGCCCATAACACTTGGCGTGATTGCCGACCGTGAGGGCGAAGGGCAGAGCATCTTTCACCACGACTGAGTAACCGCCAACATATGCTTCGCGGCCGATGCGACAGAATTGATGGACGCCGGAGTAAGCCCCGATTTGGGCACCATCGTCGACGATGACGTGGCCGGCAAGCGTCGCCGCATTGGCCATGATCACGTTGTTCCCGAGGATACAATCATGAGCGATGTGCACCTGGGCCATCATGAAACAGTCATCGCCAGTCCGGGTCAAACCGCCCCCACCCGCGGTACCGCGATGGATCGTAACAAACTCCCGGATGCGGTTGCGCCGGCCGATTTCCGTTTCGGTAGCTTCGCCTGCGAACTTCAAATCTTGCGGAGGCAGGCCAATCGAGACAAATGGATAGATATGGGTCTCATCTCCGATCCGCGTAAGGCCGTCGATTACGCAATGACTGTCTATGCGTACTCGGTCACCTAACGAGACTTCGTCACCGATGATTGAATAAGGGCCGATGCAGCAGTCAGTCCCAATCTGAGCGCGTGGACTGACGAGCGCCGTGGAGTGAATTTCGCGCGCGGGACTTTGCATGAACGAAGCACTCATAGTTAAGAACTGGGACGCTCGGCGATTACGCTGGTGAGTTCGGCATCGGCGCAGAGTTGGCCGTCAACTTTTGCTTCGCCGCGCATGCGTTGAATTCTTGGACCGAAGCGCAGCGCCGTAACCTCCAGCACCAGAGTGTCGCCGGGAACTACAGGCCGGCGAAAACGCGCTTCCCTGATGCCGGTGAACAGCACGAGCTTTCGATCGCGATCGGCGATTTCGCGCAGCGCGAGAATCGCGCCGCATTGCGCCAGGGCCTCGATGACCACCACGCCGGGCATTACGGGCGCTCCCGGAAAGTGGCCCTGAAAGAAAGATTCATTGATGCTGACTTGTTTGATGCCGACGATCCGCTCCAGCGGTTTCAATTCGATGATGCGATCAACAAATAGAAAGGGATAACGATGGGGCAGGAGCTTTTTAATCGCTTCGGAGTCGAGAACCGTTTCCATAAAAAGATCATTTTCCATTTGTCATTCCTATTCCCATCTCCTCCTGGGAGAGGGGCTAGGGGTGAGGGTGCGGAGCATAGAAAAGCAAAAATAGAGCGATATGTTTTGTGCTCGCTAAGCCCTCACCCCGACCCTCTCCCAAAGGGAGAGGGAGTCCGAAATGATAAATGAAAAATTATGAAAAATGTCAAATGACAAATGGAAAATGGTTTGTGCCTCACTTGGGCGTTGTCACCGACGCGGTTGCCGGATTCTTGAGGTTATAATCGCTAATGAACGCCTTGGTAATATTGACGCTGTCGGCCGCGAAAAGAATTCCTTCAATCTGGCTGCCGTCGATGACTAGCGTAATGCCGTGGGCCTTAGCGTACGTGTCCAGGTGTTTGGCCACATCATCTTGCAGCGGCGCAAATATTTCGTCGCGACGCTTTTGATATGCCGCTTGCGCGTCTTCGGTTTTTCGCTGGCCATCCTTCTTTAGCTGATCGTGCTGGTCGATCTTGGCCTGTACCAATTTTGGATCGCCACCTCCTGAAGCCTGAGCCTTCGCTATTTCATCTTCCAACTGCTTGATCTTCTGCGCCGTCTGGTTCAATTCTTCCTGCGTCTTCTGAAACTGGGCGTTTAGCTGATTCAGTAACACGGTAAACTTTGCGATGCCCGCCTTCGGATCCTGGAATGCGGCCGAAAAAATCACCGCCACCTTGCCTACCGGAACATTGACCGCGGATGGCTCCGCGGTTGTCGTCTGCGGCTTTGGCTGAGTCGCCGGACCTTGCGCGAATGCCACAGAAGTTGCGACCAAAAGAATGAATGCGAACGGAATTATCAAAAGCTTTCTGTTCATGATATGTACCTCGGGCGAGCAAAGAGCAAAGGGCAAAGGGCAAAGACACCGTGGCTCTTAGCCTTTTCGCTTCGCCCTTTGCAGTTACTCTTTCGGCGTCAATGCCGCAGTGGCCGGGTTCTTACTATTAAACTCAGCGATGAAGGGTTTGGTGATATCCAAAGATTCGGAGGCGCTGACGATACCCTGAATTTTGGTAACATCGAGTATCAGCGTGATGCCGTGGGCCTTGGCATAGACATCGAGAGCCTTGCCGATGTCCTCATAGATTGGGCCCAGGACTTCCTGAAGCTTCTTATCAAAGGCAGCTTGAGCATCTTCGCCTTTACGCTGATAGTCTTTCTTCATCTGCTCGATCTTATCGTTCTGCTGCGCAGTGACTTTAGGATCCTGGAGCGATGCCGCTTTATTCAAATCGGCCGTCGACTTCTCAATCTGCTGCTGCAAGGTTTGCAGCTCAGTGCGTCGCGGTTGAAACTCAGCGTCCACTTTCTTGATGGCGGCCACGAAGCGATAAATACCCTGCTTCTCATCAGCGAATTGGGAACTGTCAATGAGCGCGATCTTGGTGTCGGGTACACTTCCGGTCTGGGTTGGAGCCGGCGTGGACGACGGCGTATTGGTGCGTGGCTGAGGAAAAGCGGGCCCGGCACTGATCGCCGCGAAAAAAGCGACCGCGGCTATCGCACGAAATATCTTCATAACTTCCTCGTAAACACTCCTTAGAGACGCGACTGACGCAACCTTTAGTTGTTCATGCCGCCGGTTTGGTTTGCCTTATCGGGCGACTCGCTTCGCGGTTTTTCGGTTAACTGCCTAGAAAGTGCGGCCCACGCTGAAGCGAAAGACGCTCTTTTTCTCGTTGAAGAAGAATGGAAACCCATTAATCACCTGGTCGCGACGCGCGTTGGGATTATAAGCATAGATGAGGCGAAAAGGCACGTTGAGAATAGGTATCTGGAAACGAACCTCGGCGCCCATGCTGCTGCGAACATCGCTGAACTTCGCGAACAAACTTTGG
>QHXG01000512.1 GCA_003222845.1 Acidobacteriota bacterium
ACGAAGTTCACTAACGTCACTGCTCCGGTTGTTATTTGGCAACCGCTGTCCTTCGCCGACATGGGAATGGTTCCGACGGGAACTAGTAATCGCGGGACCACAACGGGTCAGACGCAAGTGAAGATCATTCTACCTTCGCACACCCTCGCCGGAGGGTTGACCGGCACGCAAACCGTGGTGACTGCGTCGAGCACCTTCAGTTGGGGCAAGCCGAATGCGAATGCAGCAAGCGTAGCAACCTTGAACAGCGACACGACGAAGATCGTCATTTTCGGCTACACACAAGGCGCGTCAATGCCAGGACTCGTCGCGCCGGCAAGGCGGGTGGGGTCTTTCATGAATGACACAACAGCAGGCAGCTTCAACACTAATGGTTGGACACTCTTTGACGCGGCGATTAATTGGGCTACTGGTACCGGCCCATAATGGATGACTGGTTATGATCGCCGAGACTATAAATACGGAGGGCAAGGCTAGTGCTAATCTCGACTTAATGCTTGCCCCGTTGCCTCATAATAAAATCTACTCGAACGTTGATTCGTTGCCGACCAATAAAGCGAACAGTTAAGATGGTTTTAGGGTAACTATTCCCACAGGAAGTAAAATGACAGCACATACTCAACCAAGGCCTAACCTCTCGCAGCGTATAACAGGCAGGCCGGTCGCTGCTATATTCGTTGGTCTTATTCTAGGAGTCCTGTCAGGTTGCTCCGTCGCTGGCGCTGGATATGGTGCCTTTGTTGCCCTCGGGTTCTGGTGCCTTCTATGCCCACTCGTAGTCTGTTTGATGGCTGAGAAAGCGGTCGTAATGATCGGATTCCTACCGAACACCCTCATTTGGCCGGTAGCAACAATCGTAATACAAACTCAGCATCCTTATCTGCCATTTCGTGTCTTCGATACGCTTGTAGGAACTGCTGTAATCGCCTTATCATCCTTGGTTGTTTCAGTACCCATTTACCTCATCCGAAGATATTGGATCAGTCGTGCAACGTAACTTACTGGCCGCTCGTGCCTCGCGCTACCAATTTCACTTTATGCCCTAGGAATTTCACTTTATGTCCGAACCCACAGCGGGGGTGGTGCTGGTCGTATGACCTGCGCAAATGTTTTGTGGAGACTCTTGTATAGATCTCCGTGGTGGTTATGTGCTGGTGGCCAAGCAGGGCTTGTACAAAGTCCGTGCTGGCGCCATTTTCCAGCAGATGGGTGGCAAAAGAATGGCGCATGTATCAAAGTAGGGGTCAGGCCTGCGATTTTGCGATTCTTCATTACAGCCTCCCAGTGCTGACTCTCGACTTTGTCCGCCACCTTACGCTTCGAACTACGCTCAGCGCCATGACGAAGCTCATAGACGACCACAGAACAGAGTACGATATCGGCAGCCCGGGTGGATTGCCACCGCGCCATCAAGCTTGGCGTGCGCCGGCGCAGCAGGCTAATGCAAGCGTTGGTGTCGGGAAGGAAAATCATTCGAAAGGAAGGCGGTGCTCAAAGTTGCCTTGATCCCACCGTCGTAATTCGGGCATGGAGCCTGCGACGGTTTCGAAAAAGTCTTTCGGCCAACCATTCTCATCCAAATCGGCCGCCTCAGGCATTGGTCTTACATGAGCGACCACGACAACATCAGTGTCAGGCAATCCCACATCGAGATGAAGGTCGAGCTTGCCTTCGCGGCTGGTATGTCCATGAGTTTTGATCGTTCCGTTCAACATGATTTCATCTTAACCTATGGGGCTTTCGACAGCCAGCCTCAGATTAACCTTACAATCAGAGGAGCAAAGTAGGGGTCAAGCTTTCGCTGCTCGCGCATCTTGCTCCGGGCTGCGTCGCAACGTCGGCTCACCGCCGATAGCCGCGAAATCCTTAACGCGCGACCTTTGTCTCCCGCTGAAGGCGCTCCTCAATCCAACCTTTACGATGGTCTGATATTCAATTTTGCCTTCTAGTTCTGCTACTGGTTTCAGTTTTTCCACCAGGCGACTTGGCAACCGGACGGTCGGCCGGATTTCCAATTGCGGATTCACACGACTGGCATCTGATTGACCCAATCTTCGGCTTCAGTCTCGGTCCAAGCGCGAACAATTTCTTCAAGTGCGCGATGAATGGAAACTCTTTGTCGGATGATTAATAGCCCAGCACTCGTGTTGGTCTCGACGAACTTGGCGAAATGATTGGGCATGGTCGTCAGGTCGTGAGATACAAGTAGTGCGCCAAGAATTTGTGGGTGGCTCTCATTCACACCCTGCTTTAGCTGGGTGAGGGGAAAAGAACATGCACCTTCAACCGTTTTAACGGTTTCGTCCCTGGATCGAAACCGTTAAAACGGTTAATGAATAGGTAATTGGTCGCTCATGCCACCCAGCTAAAGCCGGGTGTGAATGAGAAGGAGCGCTGACAATCCGTTGACTAAAATCAGCGTCTGCCTGGAACCGTACCTTCATGTGTGCGCCAACGGTTCTGGTTCGCGGGCTTCATCCAGTTTTTGATTAAGCAGCGGGTAGGCTTCGCGGACTCGCCTTTGCAGCGTGGGAAATTGCTCATCGAGCCGCTTCAGGTGCAAATCAACTTCTTCCCGATGTCCGAGGTAATAAGCAATAGCGCCATAAACTTCTTCGAGCGTAAGCGCGGGAAAATCGTCGGCGATGCTTTCGGGCCGGAGTCCTTCAAGGTATGCATAGACGATCGAATCCAGAGAAACACGCGTTCCAACAATTCGACATCCGCCCTCCGATTTCTCTACGTACTGCTTGTTCATCATTTAGCTTTCGTTGGCCGTATTCTAAAGCAGCCTTCACTAGCTCGGCAAATGCAGCGCAGTAAACACGAGCGGCGCTTGGATGCGATTCAAGTAGGCTTGGCTGTCGGATGTATTCGCGTCAGGTATGTAATACGAAACCATAAAGCTGCTGTCGGGATAGTGGGTCATCCTCTTCAGGACGATGAATTCTCACGCTCCAGGAGCACTAGGTCTGGCATGATCGTTTCTTCATATTGCTCACGCTCCCCTCGCGTTACCTTTCGCGCGCTGGTGATTCAGGCTACTGAGCACCTGCAGCGGTCTGGGCCGCCAGCTCGCGATAAAACTTTTGGAGAACGTAGAAGGCTTTCTTTCGCTCTCCACTTTCTGAAATAAGTCCCTTGCGGTTGAAGCCATCCTGGATGCCCGGCAACTGTCGATGCGGCGAGCGAAAATCTTTCAGGATCCATGGGCTCGTGCCGCGCAGGAACGGGATCTTGCGGAGCGCAGCGATCTGGTGTTTGTAGATGTCTTCCTGATATTCCTCGGTCCAGCGCTGAGAGGCGGCGCCGTGCAAACCGTACTTGGCTTCGCCGCCAAACTCGCTGACGATCATCGGCTTGTTGTAGGGCGTGCTCCAAATGGTTATGTCCAAGTCCGCCGGGACTCCTTCGTACCAACCGATGTATTGGTTGACTCCAAAAACATCCAGGTCGGCGATGATGGGATCGTCAAAGACCCGCTTGTGCGGCTCAGTCGCGTTGGTTTGATTTGTAGCCGTCGTGATCAGGCGCGTCGGATCCAGCGTGCGCGCCATGACGATGAGTTGATGAAGGAAGGCGTTTCGCTCTGCTGATTTTGGAGTTTCGTTGCTGACGGACCAAAGGACGATCGCCGCGCGGTTTCGATCGCGCGCGATCATCTCAGTCAATTGCTGTTGCGCTTTGGCGAGTGTCTGCGGGTTCTTGAAATCAATGCCCTGGTAAACGGGAATCTCAGACCAGACCATCAAACCCAGGCGATCCGCCATGCGAATCATGCTCTCGTCGTGCGGATAGTGGGCCAGCCGCACAAAGTTGCAGCCAAGTTCTTTCGCCCAGCCCAGCAGTATCCGCGCGTCCTCTTCGCCATGAGCGCGACCCGCTCGATTGACCGCCTCTTCGTGCATGTCTATTCCGCGCAAAAATATTGGACGCCCGTTGAGCAGAATATCCACGCCGCGCGTCTCGATGGTGCGAAAGCCGATGTCGTCAACGATCTGATCGTTTTCAGTCGAGATCTCCACACGATAGAGTTTCGGCTTTTCGGGCGACCATAATTGCACTCCCGGGGCATCCAGCGTAAATCGAGCCAGTCCTTCGTTATCGGTGGTCGCTTCGGTAGAAAGCTTCAACTCAGGAATTCTCACCGAGAGCTTTTGCGGCGACGACGCGCCAGCTAAACGAATCCATCCGGCGATGCGCCGCCGGTTCTCACGGTCCAATTGAATCGAATACTGCTCAATGAATTGTCGCGGCACTTCGACGATGCGGACATCGCGAGTCAGCCCGCCGTAATTGAACCAATCGGGCCTGAGCGAGGGGATGTCGTCGGCATGCCGAGTATCGTTAACTGAAACGATGATGACGTTGGCGCCGTCATGCAACGCGGCAGTTGCCTCGCAATTGAAGGGCGTGAAGCCGCCTTCATGTTCACACAACGGTTTCTCGTTCAGCCAGACACGAGCCCGATAATTAGCGGCGCCGAAATGGAGAAAGACGCGCATATTCGCCTGAGCGTGATAGTCAAAAGATTTCTGATACCACAGCGTGCCTTCGTACCACTGTAATTCCGGCCGTTGAAAGTTCCAATCACCCGGCACGCGCAAAGCCGGCGAGGTATTGAAATCGTATTCAACGAAATTCCGGCTGCCGAAAGGCTTCCCATT
>QHXG01000513.1 GCA_003222845.1 Acidobacteriota bacterium
TTCATCGATGCCTTCAATGCGATAAAGGCGAGCACGTCATACAACAGTCCGCTCATAAACACGTTGTTCACTGGCAGTGCGACGAACAACGCCGGAACCGCGACTTTCCGATCTTTGTCTAGCGCATCGATAGCCAATGGCAGCGTCGCCACGGCCGCTGTGAACGTATCTCAAAGGTTGTGTCAAAGCGCTGATGTTACTGCCCACTTCTGTTCCGCTACGGGTCTACAATTGCTCTCGCAAACGATCGCCAACCCTTTTCTGTTTCAACACTACCCGCAATTCAGCGGCGGCATCAACGTTTTCGACACCAGCGACTACTCGCACTACAAGGCGCTGGAATTCATCTTCAAGCGGCGCATTACGGCAGGCTTGGGCTATCAGTTAGGTTACACGTTGTCTCTGTCGAAGGATAATCGCTCTTGGGATCCTTCGCTGAGTACCGTTAGCACGGCTAATGCTCAATCCGCTTCAAGCACGCCGTTCGATCTCCGGAATCGTGCCTTGAATTACGCCTGGTCAGACTTTGATCGCCGGCATGTTTTCCAGGGCACGTTCGTTTACGAATTGCCTTTCGGAAAAGGAAAACGGTTTGGCAAGAACGCGTCTCGCCTGGTTGATGAGGTAATCGGCGGATGGCAAGTAGCGGGGACAGTGCTCTGGACGTCAGGAAGGCCGTTCACGGTTTATTCGGGCATCAACACGCTCAGTAACGTGGTGCAGTCGACGGCTGATTGTAACGGGTGCACCAGGGATATTGGTAAGCTGGTGGTGGAGAGCGGAAGGAATTTTTGGTTCGACGCCAACACGCGGGCGCTGTTTCCGCTAAATGCGCCGGCGGCGGGCTCAATCGGAAATACTGGCCGTAACTTCTTCCTTGCGCCGCCGTATTTCCAACCCGACGTCTCGTTTTCCAAGAGATTCAGGATCACTGAGAGTGTCAGCTTCGATTTGCGAGCCGATGCCCAGAACCTGATTAATCATCCTTCGTTTGATCTTCCAACAGCCACCGTCACGTCGTCGATTTTCGGACGGATAAACGACAGTGTGCAGAATAACGCTCGAAGGATTCAGGTGTCGGGGAAGATTTATTTCTAGAGGCCGTAACGCACAAGAGTCGGACTCGAATGCGTTATCAACCGTAATCGATTCCTGACAACTTCCGTCTGGGAGCGTCGGGGCTTCAGTAAACTTTCCGTCGTTTGCATTGTCGCAGGCGGCTTTGACTTAACCTTAGGAGGACCCATGCAAAAACTAATGCGCGTAAGTTGCTCTTTCTTGATTCTAATCGTCCTCGGCGTTGCTGCCGCGATTGCGCAAACCGGCTCATCCAACATTACCGGGTCGGTAAGAGATGTGAACGGCGCCGTCGTACCAGGCGCCACAGTGACGGCAAAGAACGAAGCGACAGGCGTGACTAGCACACAGACCACTACCGATTCAGGCTTGTATGCCTTTTCCTCTCTGCCGGTCGGAAAGTACACCATCACAGTCGAGAAGCAAGGCTTTAAGACTCTTCAGAAAACCAATAACGTTCTGGAAGTCGGAATCCCGCTTACTGTTGACGTGGCCTTGGAGGTTGGGCAGGTGTCCGAAACCGTAAACGTACAGGGTGGGCTTGAGCAACTACAAACTGCCAACGCGACAATCGGAAATGTAGTCGAACAGAAAGCCATCGAAACGCTGCCGCTGAACGGACGCAACCCCCTAACGCTGCTATTACTCGAACCGGGCGTGGTACAGAGATCAGCCGGAGCGCCCGCGATCGAGCCTACAACGTGACGATTGACGGAATCGAAGCCAACGAGTCATCAGTTCCCAACCCGGTCAGCAACCTCTACCGCCTCACACCTGATAACGTGCAGGAGTACAAGGTCACGACAAATAACGCCACTGCCGAAGAAGGACGAAACAGCGGCGCGTCGATCTCCGTTGCCACAAGAGCCGGAACGAGTGAGTTCCACGGCACCGGCTTCTTGTTTCTGCGCAATGAAGCGTTGAACTCGAATGAGTTTTTTGCCAATGCGCAGAATACGCCGAAGCCCTTGATAAGAATGTTCCAGCCCGGCTTCGAAATGGGAGGTCCGATCAAGAAAAACAAGACCTTCTTTTTTGGCAGCTACGGCTACAATCGCATCGACTTCACCCAGCCGATAGACCAAACGTTCGGGATACCGATTGTTTACACGCAAACCGCGGGTAGCGGAGTCTTTCGTTACTTTGCCGCCGATCCCAGCTGCAAACAGAATCCTGACGGCACTTTTTCCGGCAACTGCTTCAGAGTTGGCAACACGGTCATTCTAAGGAACAACGTTCTACTCGTTGATCGCAGCACCGGTGCCCTTGCCGCGGGAGTACACAATTGCGTCGGGGCCGAAACTAATTGCATTCGCACATATGACATCCGTACGGCAACCAACAACCCAAACAACATTGCCGGCAGAACTTTTGATTCCATAGTGGCGTCGGCCCTCACTCCGGTACCGTTGCCAAACAATTTCGGTTCTGGCGATGGTCTGAACACTGCAGCTTTTTTGTGGAATCCTCCTACAGCGGTCCGAGGGCCGGCGATCAGCGCGCGCATCGATCATAATTTCAACGCGAATAACAGTATGTTCGGGCGCTACCTTTTTTCCGACTACAACACTCTCAAAGGTGACCCTCTGAACGGGAGGCCTCAGGTCTATCCCGAAGGCCCGCCGCTCGGTGAAGTATTCCGTCGCACGTCAAATCTGGCAATCAGCTACCGCCGGGTGATCTCGCCACGGGTGGTCAACGAGTTGACGGCAGGTTACGGGCGCTTCGGGTTCCTCTTCACTCAGGGTGAAGCCAATCCCAAATGGCCGGATGTACCGCCTTTTGACTTTAATGATATATCCGAGCCTTTCATAACCACGCCGCGAACAGCGCGTTGGGTGACGACGCCGCAACTGCTGGACAACTTAAGTATTGTGCGTGGCGCACACGTTTTTCGCACGGGAGTTAATCTCCGCTTCTATCGTCACGTCGATCAGCGTGGACAACCGGGCGGTATCAACGTTACACCTTTGGTCACGTTTGCTTCATCGAACCGTGATCCGTTCAGTGCTGCCGGCGGCGGTTTCCTGGCTGCGAGTGGCATCAACTCGACAGACGCCACCAGGCTCGGCGGCCTCATAAATAATCTGTATGGGCTGCCTGCGAGAATCTCGCAAACATTTATCTCTAACCTCAAGGACAATGTATTTCTGCCCTTTAAGACAGGTAACAAGATTTCGTTGTATGCCGAGAAGCACAATCTGGATCAATACAACTTCTATTTTCAGGATGAATGGAAGGTGCGTCCGAACCTAACGCTGAACTACGGCGCGCGTTGGGAAGTCAACCCACCGGCCAATACATCGCCAAGCGACAATGTCTTCGTCGCGAGTACACCAATCGTGCGTACCCCGCTTCCTGCCGCTCCCGTGGTTAATCAACCTGGCGCGGTTACCTTCGTTAAGTCCAGACATTGGTACGAGGGTTCCTTCAACGGGGCGATTGGACCGCGCTTTGGCCTGGCCTATAGCCCCGATTTCAAATCGGGCCCAATGCATTTTTTCTTCGGCGATAGCAGCAAGAGCGTGATTCGCCTTGGCTATGGCATCGCCTTCGATACCATTTCATCATTTCAGGTGACGGCCGCGGCCGGAAGGATTCCTGGTTTGGTTCAAAGCTGCACCACGACGTTCCCGTTCACTACAATTACCGCGGGCTGCGTCAACTCATCGGATGTCAGCAAAACGGTCGCTGGTGGCTTTCCGCAGCAACTGCCGGCGCCTTCAGTGCAGCCCTCAACATTCTTCACAGCGCCGCAACAGTTGAGGACTAATTCGCCTCCGGTTACGGTCTTTGATCCACACATGAACCTGCCAACAGTTCATGAGTGGAACTTTAGCATTCAACGAGAGTTGCCCTGGGGTTTCGTGATGCAGGCAGCTTATATCGGGCGCCGGGGCGAACGTCTTTTCATGGCGTACAACGCCAACCCCGTAAACGCGGATGCAATTGTGCCCTCGTTCCTGATCATGCAGCAGAATCGGGCCAAGGGTTGCACGCCTCTCGGTACGGGCTGTCCATCGGGTGTTACGGGCATTACTCCGTCGCTATTCACCCAGCTTCAGACGCAGGGCGGTCTGACAGCAGCAGCAGCTACAACCTTTCTGAACTCATCGACAACGTTGAGCGATCTGGACCTCAATGCGGCTGGCAACTTCGCAGGTCGAATCGAGGACACGACGTTGGGACTGAGGCTGAGGCCGAACCAGCAGTTTAATGTGATCACTTATCTCTCCAACGAAGCTGACTCGAACTACCACGCTGCCCAATTCACCCTCCGCCGACGATTCAGCAGTGGTCTCGCACTTAGCATGGCGTATACGTTTGGGAAGTCGATTGACAATCAATCAGTCGATCCGGTCGGGGCATCATCCGGTGGCGGGCTCTCGACTACGAACTCGCGCACGCCGAATGACATTCGGAATTTCCGAGCCGAACGGGCACGCTCGGAGTTTGATCGCACACACGTGATCCAGGCGGCCTCCGTGTGGGAAGTCCCACTCGGCAAAGGAAAGCGCTTCTTCAGTTCAGCTCCGGGTGTAGTTAACCAGATTCTCGGCGGCTGGACCATCAACAGCATTTACACATTCATGACTGGCGAGCCGTTCAGTGTAAATAGCGGCGGAAACTCAACGACCTCTCCAGGCGGCCTAACTTCGAATTCAGGTCACGTCTCGCGCGCCGTCGTTCTTACGCCTATTAAGGCTCAGTTGCAAAATCTTCCTGGGGTTGCGGGGCCAGTGCTGTTCGCGAACAAAAACGCCTTCGCAGTTCCGGCGCCGGGACAGAATGGCGCAGGGCGGAACATCTTTGTCGCGTCCAATTACTGGAACCTCGATCTAGGCTTTATCAAGACGTTCCAACTCACGGAGCGTTTCAAGGTGCAATTCCGGATGGAAATGTTCAATGCTCTGAACCATGCGAACTTTGACAATCCGCGCGATGCGAGTGTTGGATCGCCAGCCTTGTCATCGCCGGTCTTTGCTCAAACCTGTTGTGCCACGGTAGCGCCTCCTTCGACACAGACCGTAGTTCAGACCGGAGAATCAGCGCGCATTATCCAGTTCGCACTCAAGTTCCTCTTCTAGGACGGTTGAAGACTAACCCACGGCGAGGCATCATCACCGATGCCTCGCGCTTTTTATTTCTGAATAACCTATCAGAACCTTAAGATGGAAGACCGCCTGATTCATAGCCTGAGGGTTCCGTTCGTCACCCTGTGTTGGACTATCATTCTAGTCTTCGGTCAGGCTAATTCGACGTCATCTGTAATCGAGAAGATGACGCCCGAGGAGCTTGTGGCCAAGCACCTGGAATCCATCGGCTCGTCCCAAGCTCGCAACTCGCTCAAGACACGGGTTATTTCGGGAATGGCTCAGGTCATTTTTCGCACGGCGCCCGTTGGACAAGCGGTGGGTAAAGCCGTCTTGGCGTCGGAAGGCACAAAGACGCTACTGGGATTCAGTTTTCCAACACCGGTTTATCCGCGTGAACACCTGGGATTCAATGGAAACCACTTTATGGCAGCCTTTGTCACTCCGGGCGTCCGTTCAGTATTGGGCAACTTTCTTATGGCTAACGATCTTGTTTTCAAACAAGGTTTGATGGGTGGTGCGCTCTCATCGGCATGGCCCTTCCTGGACGCGGGGGGTCGAGGCGCCAAACTCGAATATGTCGGCACAAAGAAAATCAACGACCGAGTCTTACACGAACTCAAGTATCAGCCTCGCGGCGGCTCTGACCTCAAGATCACTCTATTCTTCGATCAGGAAACCTTTCGGCACGTCCGTACAGAGTACGAACGCGTGAACGCCGCGCCCACAGGAAACCGGGCCTACGCAAATGTAGAGGAGAGAGACATGCGCAATAATCTGGTCGAAGAGTTTTCCGATTTCAAGATCGAAGGCGGCTTAACCCTGCCCCACACTTACAAGATCACTTTGTCCGTCGATGCGCAGGGCGGAACCTTTTCGGCTGATTGGATAGCTAAGTTCACTCAATTCGACTTCAACCAGCCAATTGATCCCAACGCGTTTAGTGTCCAACCCTAACTAAGAGGAATAGGCCCCGAGAGTGCGCGAGTTCAGAATAATGGATGGACTTTCAATTTTTCAGATAGCTTGCCGGCGACTGGGATTCTGGGAGCGACCAGCTTCAAAAATGTCATCCGTGCGAATCGGCTTGGTTTCGTGCTTTTTGCGGCACATTGACCGCGGTTGGCCGACATGATCCGTCGGGATACTTCCACTACGAACTCTTGGCTACCTACTTGCCTTCAAGCTTTCGCTCACGGTTGTCTCGCGAAGGCATTAGTGATGGGGACAGTCGACCAAGACTAGCAGTTCAATCTGACAGCGATCACCGATTCTGAAGCGAACGTTTGAAGACTCATTCATTAATCATCGTATTCTTAGATTGATCCAGGATTAAGGATTGAATGCCAAAGAATTGAAAAATAAATCTTGACGCAATATCTTTTGACTATATACTTGCCGAATATTTTGTGGTCATCATTCCGAGGCTCGAGGTGCGGAGCCTTGAACTCGAATCTACAACTAGTCGTCGTTTCTAAAGTGGCGATTACTCGCCATTCGGTTTTCAATTAGGTCGCCAGGAATGCGACGCTCGGTGATCGGTAACCGAGTGTCGGATTCCTGGAGCAACTTCTATCCACAGGAGGATCTAGCCAAATGAAAAGACTCTCGTTCTTTTTAGCGCTGGCCGTTTGCGTGGGAATTTTCCTTACGCTCAATGCCGCGCCAGCTTTTGCACAGGGCGAAACAGGCAGCGTCACCGGCGTCGTGACCGACCCCCAAGGCGGCACGGTTGCAGGAGCCGATGTAACGCTGACTGACGTCTCTACCAAGAGTGCGCGAACTGCTACCACCAACGACGCGGGCCGGTACCACTTCGCCAGCGTCGCCGCAGGTAACTATGACCTGACGATTAGCAAGTCGGGATTCAAGATCTTCAAAGCTGCCGCTCAGCGAGTCTCGGTGGCCACTCAACTCACACTTGACGTCGCGCTTGAGGTCGGCGCGCTCACTGAAACGGTGGTAATCACATCACAGGCTGGCACCGAGCTTCAGACGGCGAATGCCTCGATCGGAAACACCATCAGCTTAAAAGACATGGAGTTGCTGCCGAATCTCGGTCGCGATGCCAGCACCCTGATGGCATTACAGCCGGGCGTAGGGCCCCTCGGCCAGGTCGCCGGCGCGGTGGAAGACCAGAATACCTTCACGATTGATGGAGGCAACAACACGGACGACATGTCTGGCGACACGCGCGGCTACATTAGCAATTTCACCGGCGCCACCGGCACGCAAACAAACGGTATGGCTTCGGGTGTCATCGCGACTCCGATAGAAACTGTCGAGGAGTTCAGAGTCAACACTTTCGGGCAGACGGCTGACTTTAACAATTCCGCTGGCGCACAGGTCCAAATGGATACCAGGCGCGGGACCGAGAAGTGGCACGGATCGGGCTACGGATATTACTTTGCGCCCAACATTTGGGGTGCTCAAACATGGGCGGCCAACCATACGCCGTTCAGTAAGGGCATAGTGCCGCCGAGCAGACCGACTTGTGCGGCGGGAACAACTTTCAGCAAGGGAGACACCAACTGCGTTCTGCCTTCCACTCCACTCATTCCCAATCATCGTGACCGCTTCGGCTTCACTGTTGGTGGTCCGGTTGTGCCCTGGAAAATTTTGGGTGGCAAAACTTATCTCTTCGCTGCGTACGAGGGCTTCCGTTTTCCGAACTCTGGCCTATTTGAAAGGGCCTATCCCACCGATGCGTTCAAGAAAGGCGTGATTCAAGTTCCTGATGCCAGCGGCGTGTGGCAACCTTACAATCTAAATCCGTTTCCGGTGACCGTAACAGTGGGAAATCCGCTGATTGCGACGAGCCCTTTGCGGACGGTCACCTTGCCGGCAGCCACGGCAACCTGCCCGGCAACCTACACCGGCGCAGGCTGCGATCCGCGAGGCCTTGGTTTGAATTCAACCATCGGCAAGCTCTGGGGCTTTTTGCCTACGCCAAATGATCCAACAACCGGCGCAATCTCAACGGTAGGCGACCAATTCAACACGCAGGGTTATCTTTCGACCCTTCGCGCGCCTTTGACTTCCAATAATTATGTGGGGCGAATCGACCACGATTTCAACTCGAAGCAGCGTTTCTTTACGTCTTTCAGGGCCTTCAAGCTGCTTAACATCACCACCAATCAAGTCGATGTGGGCGGCATTCTGGGAGGCACGAAAGGTCAATACAATCCCAGTGCGCCGCGTCCGCAGCTTGGCGAACTCTTAGTGTTTGGTCTTACGAGCACGCTGAAGCCGACCATCACTAATGACCTGCGTCTCAGCTATCTGTGGAACTGGTGGCAATGGGGGACAGCTGGGGGTGCGGCGCAGTTTGCGGGCCTCGGCGGCGCCCTCGAGATTGCACCTGCTAACGCGGGCACACCTGCTTCAAACGCGGAAAGCACTGCTGCACTGATTCCGTATAATGTGAACAACCAAAGCGTCCGCCAGCGCGTATGGGATGGGCAGGACAAGACGATTCGCGATGACGTCGCGTGGGTAAAGGGTAATCACCTGTTCCAGTTCGGTGGGTATTACCAGCACAACTTTGATTATCACAACCGCACGGACAACGGCGGTTCGATCAACAACGCGATTGTCTACCAGATTGCGCCGAATGCGATCAGTTTCGCCGCGGGTTGCGGCGGGACTGGAACCTCGTCATGCTTCCCCGGTACCGGTGCGGTGCCGACGGCCCAACAGAACCGGTATAGAAATCTTGCGGTGTCAGCGCTTGGCTTGGTTGGATTGACTCAGGTTATGTACACGCGCGCTGGTTCTGACTTGCATTTGCTGCCGCTCGGAAGTCTGGGTGTCAACCAAAGTGTCATCAAGACTTACAACCTTTATGCGGCGGACACCTGGAAGCTAAGACCGACGCTGACTCTGAGTTATGGCTTAGGGTACATATACGAAACTCCGCCCGTGGAGAAAAACGGAAACCAAGTCATGTTCGTCTTCGCCGATGGCAGTTTGGTCCATACTACGGACTACCTGGCGAAGCGGCAGGCAGCGGCGCTTGCCGGACAGGTCTACAATCCAACCATCGGATATGAGACGACGAACAGCCTTAAGCTTAGATACCCATACACCCCTTTCAAGAAAGGCCTTAGCCCGAGGATCTCGGTGGCGTGGAATCCCAACTATAAGTCGGGACTTCTCGGCAGGTTTTTGGGAGAGGGCAAGACGGTCATCCGCGCCGGTTATGGCCGTGTTTTTGGCCGCTTGAACGGGGTCAATCAAGTGTTGGTTCCATTGCTCGGTCCCGGCATTTTGCAGGCCGTTAGCTGTTCCCTCGCAGTGAGTGGCAGCCAGAACTGCGGATTCACCGCGGGCGGAACTGCGGTCAGCAGCGTGAACCCTGGCAACGTATTTCGAATTGGCACTGACGGCTTGACCGCCCCGCTGCCAGCAGCCTCAGCGAACTTGCCCCAGCCTTTCCTTCCCGGAGTGAACGGGGTTGCAGCCGGAGACTCTCAAACGCTCGATCCCGACTTCAGACCCAGTTCAACAGACAACATTGACTTTACGATCCAGCGTGAACTTTCGCGTAAGGTTTCCATAGAAGTTGGCTACATGGGGCGGAGAATTCGCCACGAGTACCAGCAGGTCAATCTAAATGCCATACCTTACATGACAACCCTGGGAGGCCAGCAGTTTGCGCAGGCCTACGCCAAGCTTTACACGCAATTGAAGAATGGAGTGGCCGCGACGGCCGTTACCCCGCAACCCTTCTTCGAAGCCGCGTTGGCTAAGTCAGGTGGTACTTTCTGTGCTACCTCCCCAAGTTGCACCGCCGCGATTGCGTCAAATAGCGGGCTTAGCGCCGCGATTCTCTCATCTGGGGTTTCCACATTGTGGAATACTCTGGCCGCTTCGAACTCGTGGATCCTGCCAAATGCGGTGATGACGCCGCAGGTGACTTCAAACGACATGGTTACCAGCTTGGGCTTTGGTAACTACAACGCCGCTTTCGCAACCTTGAGGATGCGTGACTGGCACGGCCTTACGGCCATCTCTGACTTCACCTGGGAACGGGCACTGGGTACCAGCGATCTAACGCAACGCAGCAGTAGTGTTACGCCCACTTCGCCATTTGATCTCAGAGCCAATTATGGTTCGCAACCGTTCGATTACAAGTTTCTCTTCAATCTGGGACTAACATACCAGCCCAAGTCGTTTTTCGGCCTTTATGATTTCCGGAGCAAGCACGGAATTCTTGGCCAGTTGCTAAACGGCTGGACTATAGCTCCCTTCTTAATCGCCCAAAGCGGCGCCCCGATTAGCGTGGCCTATTCCGAAGGAGGTACGATATCAAGCTGTACCGCCTGCCAGGCGTTTGGAGCGAATGCTGCGCCGGGTGTCGCTTCGATTAGCTCAAATGCTGAGGAGGCGATCTTAATTTCACCTTTCACCGGGGGCCACTCACTTCATCACGGCGTTACCGGCTCCAACGGCGTAGGCACGAGCAACTCGGCGGGCTTGAACATGTTCGGCGATCCGGCGGCGGTTCTCGCGGAGTTTCGGCCATGTATCTTGGGGATCGACAACAATTGTGGTGGTACCGGAAACATTCGAGGCTTCCCGCGCTGGAATCTGGATGGCACAATTGCCAAGGACTTCAAGTGGAAGGAACGGCTGCGGGTAACCGTCAGCCTTCAGTTCACTAATGTCTTGAACCACTTCCAGCCGTCTGATCCGAGTCTAAGCCTGAGCAGTCCCACGCAGTTCGGCGTGGTTAGTAGTCAGGTTTACGCCCCGCGCCAGACTGAGTTCGGGCTGCGAATCGCCTTCTAGGATAATCACTACCAACCATTGAAAGTTGAGGGGCCGGAGAAATTCGGCCCCTCTTTTTGTGTGTTCGATAAACTCTTGGTTCGAATTCGATAAACTCTTGGTTCGAAAAATCGCAAGTGCGCGTTGCTTTTGAACCGGCCCTGTCCTATCAAAATTTGCGTGAGAGCCATGCTTGAAAACAGTAAAGCGGCCATCCTCGATAAGGTATTCCAGCCGGATTCGCGTTGCTTGGAAGTGTTAACCCGCGCTACGCTTTCGCTTGAGCAGAGGCTTCCCGTTCTTAAGAGAATCGCATACACCTTCTCTCGCGTTCGTATTCTTCCACGTCGCATCATCTGCATATAACACGCACTGGATCACTACTCTCTCAAGAAACTTCGGGTGCGATTTCT
>QHXG01000104.1 GCA_003222845.1 Acidobacteriota bacterium
GCTCCGGTTCTTTCGCCCGCTAAAGGAGTCTGTCGGAGAATTCGGCTCAGTGGTTCTCTGTGTGATCTCTGTGCCTCTGTGGTGAGCGTTTTATTGAGCAATTCCACCACAGAGACACAGAGAACCACAGAGTTTGCACAGAGAAAAGCCTGTTTCCCGACTGGCTCCTAAAGCGGCGCCGATCAAAATAATTGATACGCGATCCGGCGGCGTTTGCTACTGCCGTGAGATAATCGAACTCGTAGAGTTTTCAAGAGGAGAAGGAGGACGAAAGAAATGGCTAGAGGTTTGCCGGGAGCGGACAGCTTTTCGCTCGTCACGCCTGGTTTGATTCAGGCCGCCACCAACATCATCGGAGCCCCGGCGTTTTGGGGTCGTTACTTCAAGAGCGCGAGCGCGAAGAGCCCGCCCGAATACAGTCACACAAACGAAGACGCCGTGCTGGCGCAGGCCAATATCAAAGTGTTGCCGGTCGCGCAGCAAACCGCCAACGTAAACGGCAGCCAGGCCCAGGGCGCAGCGGACGCGCAGTCGAACGTGTCAGACATCCTCGGCACATTTCCCGAGGCTCTTCTGGTTTCGCAAGGCGGACAATTCCTGATGTTTCTTGATGTCGAGGGCGTATCGGCACAAGCGCCCTCATTGTCGCTTGCTTATTACACCGGCTGGGCGCAGACGCTGTCGAGTTTCAGCCAGGGCCAAACCAACGGCGCGGTGACCATTCTCCCCTGCGTCTATGCCCGACAATTGGACAATGTCACCTGGAACACTTTGGTCCAGGCAAATGCGAACGGCATTCCCTGCCACGGCGGTTGGGTGGCCCGCTATCCCGGCGGTTGCAACGCTCGAGATTTTAATAGCAGCTTCGCAATTCCAACGGTCCAATTGCCGTTCGACGTTCTGGTTTGGCAGTATGGCGAGAACTGCGCCAATGGGAAGATTGACCTCAATCAAACGAACCCGAACGTCGCCGACATTCAGGCCCAGTTTCTGGACAAGTTGATTCTTCCGCCCAGCGGGAGCTAAGCAAGAATGACGACTGAGAGGTTTTGCACAAAAGTTGTTTGCACCACCGCAGGCTATCGAATTCTCTCGGACACTTAATCTCATTCACACCTGGCTTTAGCCAGGTGAACTGCGCCAGGCTAAGACTGGAAACCGTTTTAAACGGTTTCCTAATTTCTTGATTCTCGGTCACCCGGCTGAAGCCGGGTGTGAATGAGAATCAACCTTCTTTTTTGTGCAAAGCCCACTGATGGTTGGCGAAGCTTTGAATTGACTTCATCACAGCGAAAGTCACAGCCGCGGCCGTCACCGCCGGCGTAAGTGATTAGCTTGCGATTGGTAGGCTACGCAAGTCGGCAACTTCCACTACATCTCCGTGTGCTACACTGGATTTGATGAAGGGCCGCGTTCTGATCATCGACAAGGACCGCGAGTTTTCTGAGAGACTGCGTGACGAGCTGAGGGTCCTCGGCTACGAAGTTCTGGCCGCCTCCAACTCCAAATCGGGAATCGAAGTCGCCCAGGCGTTTTCGCCTTCAGTGATCATCACAGATACGTTTTCGGTTGGTCCCGACTCGCTCTCCGCGCTCAAAGAGTTGCGCACGAACCAACCGCAGACACCCGTAATCATCGCCGGAGATCAGAGTTCAATCGAGACCGCCGTGCGCGCAATTCAAGAAGAAGGCGCGTATCACTATTTCCAGAAACCTGTCGATGCGGAGAAGCTCCGGGTCGTCCTGGAGCGAGCCGTCGAGTTGGCTGAGGCTCGCCGCGAAAATGATATTCTGCGGAAGCAATTGCGCGACCGCGGTGCCTTCGGTGAATTGGTGGGAAACTCAGAGCCCATGCAAAAGGTCTATGTGCTCATCGAACAGGTCGCTTCGTCTTCCGCTTCGGTTTTGATCACTGGAGAATCGGGCACCGGAAAAGAATTGGTCGCCCGCACAATTCACAATCTGAGCCCGAGACGCAACGCGCCGTTTCTGGCGATTAACTGCTCCGCGATCCCCGACACGCTGATGGAGTCGGAACTCTTCGGCCATGAAAAAGGGGCATTTACGGGCGCGGTTTCTCGACGGCATGGCTGTTTCGAGCTGGCGAACACGGGAACTTTGCTGCTCGATGAAATTGGCGAAATGCCTTCTCTGTTGCAGGCAAAACTCCTGCGCGTGATCGAAGAGCGCGTCGTCCATCGTTTGGGTAGTCGCAAAGATATTCCGGTCGATGTGCGCATTCTGGCGGCCACGAACAAAGACCCGCAAACGGCAGTCGCCGATGGAAGCTTGCGCGAAGACCTCCTGTACCGCCTGAACGTAATCATGATTCACATGCCGCCGCTGTCTGAGCGCATCGAAGACTTGCCATTACTTGCACAGCATTTGGTCACGAGCCTGGCGGCGAAACATAGTCGGCCGGCGCGCTTTATCAGTCCCGCCGCCTTGGACGCACTGCGCTTTCACTCCTGGCCCGGAAACGTCCGCGAGCTACGCAATGTAATCGAGCGTGCGGTCGTGATCTGTTCGGGCGAGCAGATCGAGCGACATCACTTCGCGCCTTATCCTTTCGATGAGCGCCAGAGACAGCGCGCGGAGGATACCGTCACGTTTCCCGTCGGCACGCCGCTGGAGGAGATTGAACGACAGATGATTCTGCGCACGCTGGAAAAGACAGGGAACAATAAGACGAAGGCGGCCGATTTACTCGAGATTAGTTTGAAGACGCTTCATAACAAGTTGAATTCTTATCGCGCGCGGGGATTACTTCACGACAAGTGATGAGCGGTTGGAACTTCTTCATTTATCATTTGACATTTATCATCTTAACGCCCTCTCCCTTTGGGAGAGGGTTGGGTGAGGGCTTAGCTAGAACAAGACCTGCCACTCTGTTTTTTCTTTTCTATGCTTCGCACCCTCACCCCTAGCCCCTCTCCCAAAGGGAGATGGGAATAAGGATGATAACTATCAATGACCGCATGGAAAACGTTCTGCTCTTCTTCATCGATGGTTTAGGCATCGGGACGCGCGGGTCGCACAACCCATTTGAGGACTTAGAAGACGTCGCACCCTTAGCGGTCTTTCAATATGAATCCACATTGCTGCCGTTTGACGGTGTGCTGGCGGCGACCGATGCCTGCATGGGAGTTACCGGCCGGCCGCAAAGCGCGTCCGGGCAAACAACGATTCTAACCGGAATCAACGCGCCCGCTGCGATCGGATATCACAAACAGGGCTTTCCAAATCGAGCGCTGCTGGATATCATTCGCGAGCATTCAATCTTTGTTCAGCTTAAGAAGGCGGGCATTCATCCAATCACTTTTGCTAATACTTACACCCAAGCGTTCTTTGACAACCGTCCGCGCTGGGTTTCAGCCACGACCGCCGCCGTCGAAGCTGCCGGCTTGTCCTTTAACACAGTGCCGGATCTGATCGCTGGTCGCGCCGTGTATCAGGACTTTACGAATGCCATGTTGATTGAGCGCGGCGAAACGGTTAAGTCGCGGACTCCGGAAGAGGCCGGAGAAGTATTGGCGAACATCGTCGCCCAGAATAAATTCACGCTTTATGAATACTTCATCACCGACAAGATCGGTCATGCACAAGATCGCGAAGCGGCAAATCGAGTGCTGCCGATGCTGGCGCGCTTCATTCGCACGCTGCTGGCGAAACTGGACCTCGAGCGCTCAACGGTTATGCTGACCAGCGACCATGGAAACATCGAAGACCTTTCGGTGCGTAATCACACTTTGAACCTGGTGCCGACGATTGTCTGGGGAAAAAATCGTGAGCGCATTGCGGCGCGCATTCGCAGTCTTAGTGATATCACGCCAACGATCGTCGGTTTATTGACGAGTGGATCAACCGATGGACAGCGAGACTGAGCCCACTTTGTCCGAGCATCCGTCTAAGCCGCCTGAAGTCTCGCCGGCTGTCCCGCGCTACTCTTATTACGCGCTCTCCGTTCTCACGCTGGTTAATTTTCTTAACTATATCGATCGCCAGGTGCTGCCTGCGGTAGCGCCCAGCATGCGACAGGAACTTGGTCTTTCCCAGACCGAGATTGGTTTCATGGAAGATGCGCTGCTGCTCTCGTTCACCGTTTTCGCATTACTCTTTGGGACCCTGGGCGATCGGTACTCGCGCACGAAACTGATGGCGGGAGCCGCGGCCGTATGGAGCGTCGCCACAGCCTTGACCGCGCTCACGGATCATTCGCCTTGGCTTCCGCCGGCCTTACATTTTCAATTGCCCGTTTTTCATCTCACTGTGGCACTGTCCGGAATGGCGCTCGGGCTTTGCGCGGTTCGAGCGCTAGTGGGCATTGGCGAATCGTCCTATTCGACTATTACACCTACGCTGATCGCCGATTACTTCCCACTTTCACGGCGCGCGACGGCGCTCGGTACGTTTCAAGCCGCAATTCCGATGGGTTTCGCGCTGGGTTACGTTCTTGGTGGAGTTCTGGCCCACTTCTTCGGTTGGCGAGCCGCATTCATGATTGTCGGGCTGCCTGGTCTAATCACCGCGGTTGTCGTTTGGCGTTTGAACGAGCCGGAACGCGGCGGGAGCGAGACCAAGGAATCTGTTGCGGATCTTATTTCAGCCGGGGCATTACCAACGACTGCAGATGTCAAAAATGAATCCTGGCTGCGAACTTGTTGGCGCATCATAAGCACCCGCAACTGGTTGCTCTCGACGGCGGGATACACAGCGCTGACTTTCGTGCTCGGGGCGTTCGCCACGTGGGCCAGCTCACTCTTGCAGGAAGAAAAACACATGAGCGAGGTCGCCGCAAATATAGTCCTCGGTATGACGACGTTGGCAGCGGGAGCGTTAGGAACGTTCGGAGGCGGATGGATCGCTGACCGTGTAGCCGCGAAGAAACGCAATGGCTACTTTCTGGTGTGTGCCGCTGGCAGCCTGCTCGGAATTGTTCCGAGCATAATCGCTGTGATATCTCATCAGGCTTTACTTTTCATCCCCGCAATTTTCTTTACTGTGTTCTTCCTCTTCATCAACAACGCACCGTTTCACGCAATTCTCATCGGGAGCGTGCCGCCGGCGATTCGTGCTTCAGCGATGGCTTTGAACATTGTGGCAATTCATATGTTTGGCGACGTGATTTCGCGCGGAGGCGTCGGCGTGCTCTCGACAAATCTTGAACACGGTAAGGTTTCGCTCCTGGCCGGCCTGGCGAGAGTAATCGGCATCGATCCGGTGCGCGAGCACCTTACGACGGCCCTCCTCCTGGTGCCACCGGCGCTCCTGGTTTCGGCTTTCTTTTTTTATTGGGGCGGACGAAAATATGCGAACTGATCGCCTCACGTTCCACTCTTTTTTTGCCTGGGGTTCTTAGTTTGGGGTTTGCTCCGGCACTCTTGTGAACAGAAGAGAGTATCTCCTGAACCAATGGCGCGACCCGCAGGTATCCAGGTCCCGCAGATTTCGCAGCAAACTAATTTTTCGGATTTCTGCTTTGGAGCCGAGGCTGCCTCTTGGAAATGGCGAAGGGTCCTGAAGAATTCATTGATGAGTTCGCGATACGGACGCAACCGTCTATAAAGCAAAACGAGCAGCAGGATGATGAGGCCGATAACGACTAGGGCTTTCAAATCTCCTACCTTAGATTTCGTTTCCTGCGGCTAACGATCTTCGTTGCGGCGGCCTCCTTCGGGAGCGTAAGGCAAGTCGTTCTTGCGTCGGCGCGGAAATGGATCGTTGCCGCGTCGTCGCGAAGGCGAGTTCGGCAAACGGCGGTCGATAGAGCCGGGTGGAAGGTTGCGCCCGTGAATCGCCTCGGTAAGAATTCGGGTGATCTCCTGTGAAAGGGTGCGATGCTCACCCGCCGCGCGACGGCGGAGGGATTCCTTCAACTCATTCGGAACGTAAGCGCCGATGAACACTCCTTTGCGATTGGCCATCTCTGTTCAGGTCTCCTTGTGAAAGCTATTCAACTACTAACAAGAACTGCTCGTGCTAGGGATGAGAACTCGCTATGAAATGCGCGGTTTCAACGCGACTATTCGCGGGAAATGCGCTTGGCAAATAGAGCAAGTCTGTAAGCCGAATTCTGTTCTCCAGTCGATCTCAGAACTCAAATCTGAGATCTGAAATGATCATACTCGAGATCTGAGATCCAAATCTGAGATCGACCAAAGCGGCGATCATTCCTCTAGCCCGATCGTTGCCGATCGGATCAAGCGATCTACCCGGAGGTCGTAGCAATACTGAAATCTCAAATTCCAAATTCAAGATTCCCGAACTGCTTCGGGCGGGCAGCCCTGTCACGCCTCCCTATTTGATCTTGCACCGCGAGGAGTTTGCCTGGCCGCGCATGTCACCACACGCGCCGGTGCGCTCTTACATTAAGCCCTTGCGGGCCGCACCATTTCACCCATCACCTCGACTTGAGAATTTGAGATTTCAGATTTGAAATCCCAAAACCCCAAGCCGGTTGGCTGGTGTTTTTTCTGTTGCACTTGTCGTCACCGAAATTCGCCAGACCGTCAATCCCAAATCCAAGATCTGAAATCCGCGATCCGTTCCGGCGCCCCGCCGTTAGCGGGCTCGCTGCCCTACGGTGTTCGGACTTTCCTCTCCTTCGAGTCGCTCAGATCTCAGATTTGAAACCTGAAAACTACGAAGCAGCGATCACCCAACTTGCTCATTTGCCAAGCCAGGTGATTATACCACGGGTGTTCAACAGGTACAGCCGTTAGCTCTCAATCCTTAAAAAAGCATGAAAACTCCCCAAATTCTAGCGGATTCACGCGTTTGCCCTAATTTGAACCGAAGTATTTTAAGCCTATGCGCAAGTGATGAAGGGCTGACGCTGGAACGGTTGAGACCACAATCCAAGTCATGAGCGAGTGAGAGATCGCTAGCGCAAAGATGTTTGGCGCACGTTGATAGACAGCCGCCCAAATCACTCCGCCTACGAACGTCGCCACGGTGAGCGCAGGGTTTGGCAAGTGAAGTCCGGCAAAAATTGCCGCGACCACCAGCACGCTGAGCCAGCCTCTTCCCCAAACAATCTGCGCCCGCCGGTTCACAAGACTCTGCAGCATGTACTGCTGAACAAATCCCCAGGCAAAACCGAGAATTAGCTGCACAGCCAGCGGCCGGCTGATATGCCATCGCAAGAAATCGATGCGCTCTCCGGTCCACCAGCCGATCGCCAGGCAGACAATCGCCGTCACAATCATTGGCAACGTCAAGAGTCCTGCGGCCCGAAGAAAGTTATCAAGACGAAAGCCAAGATCGCGAAGTGTTTCGCCTCGCAAATGATGCGAGCTGATTGAAAGAACGAACGCTAACCCAATCGGAACAACCACGGCGATCCTCATCCAATCCACCGCTACCGAAGCAAGCCATTCGGCGATGAAAATCGACGAAACAACCGACGCAATTTCCCATCCTGCCAGAGCGCGATTACCAATCACGTCACCGACGGCTTGGCTATCCTCCGGCTTAAGATATTCCATTGAACTCATTAACGAGTGCCGCCTTTCTCTTGAGGAAGACCGAGTCTCGTTTGCTTCGGTTCGATCAGAAATCGAAAAGGTTTCCCAATCAATTGGAGAGTTCGGCGGCTTCCTGCTGCGTTCGGAAGGAGCGCATAGACTCGCGCTTCGTGCTCGCCTGCCGGGAGCGGCGGCGTTTCGAAGATAAAACCGTGCCAATCGTCCTCTGCGCGTTTTGCACTGTGCACGTCAGGGCGAAATTCTGCGGCGTTTTTGTCGGCGACGAATTCATTGTCGATGAAGAGTTGGACTTCGACGCGTGTCCATGGCCGCGCCTCATCGACTGCCCAGCCGTTTACCGTTTCGGCGTTGGCCACATCGAGCACGCCGCGTAAATCCGGATTGCTGGTAGCAAAATAGAAACCGATTGCAATGGCGGCGACCAGCAAGGCCTCGGCAATTGACTTCGAAATCAGCAGATGGATCAGCTTTGATCGCGGTCTATTACTCATCAACGGTTGGGAAGTGTACTCACTGAAATCGATCTGTCAACACACAATAAAAGAAGGCGGCGCATCGTCGCCGCCCTCTAAGGTCAATTGAAATGAAAACCTTTTCACATACTTTGGATTACCTCGATGCGATCGCCAGCTTGCAAGAGCGGATCTGGCGACTTTCCTTCCTCGATTGAGCGAAGACTATACTCGCGCGCTGCCAGGAAACCATCCAGGTTGCGGCGCGAGACCCTTACGCTGGTTTTGCCGGAGCGCGAAATGCCCCCGGCAGACATTACTGCTTGAGTTAAAGTCATGCCATCTCGAAACTCCTTCTCACCCGGAGCAGTGACGTCGCCGCCGACGTAGATAAAGTGCTTGGCTATCCCTGCGCTCCCCGAAACGCGCACCGTGTCCCCCGGCAGGATGAGCATCGAGAGGCCCTGGCTGTCATTCAACGACACATTTTGTTCTTTGTCGGCGTGAACGACGGTAACAAGTACCGCTTCCGGTCGCGGCAACGCTTCGGCTAATACCGCATATAATGGCATAGCTTCGCGCCTCAGAATTTTTCTTCCAGGATTATCAACGAGACCTGTAACCAGAACTGCATGACTTGCGAAGTCGCGGACGCTTACGCTGACGCGAGCTGCCTGAATAACCTTGATTTCACTGCTTAATCGTCTGGCAATCTCATCCGTGGTCAAGCCTGTCACAGCGATAGGGCCGTTAAGCAGCGGATACTCGAGACCTCCGTCTTTCAAAACCGTGAAGAGTGTCGACTCACGCGTCGGTTGATTCGAAAGTCGGACGTCGAGCACATCTCCGATCCCTACGCGGTAGAGGCTCGTTGGCGGAAGCGCGCGGGATGACGATGATGGTGGATAGTCGACGTTGCTACGAGCCGGCCGCAAACTCGACTGCGATTCCGTAACCATCGCTGTTTTCTGAACCAGTTTCTTCGCGACGGTATTATCCTGCACGTTATTCGTCAGCGTGCTGTCGGTGGAATTTTGTGACGCAGAAGGCCGCTCGGTCACGGACGGCCGAATTTCGACCGACGCGTTTCCCCACTTCGGCCTTTCCTGTTTGGTCGATTGGGGCGGGCCATCAGAAACCGGAGCAGACTTGGACTGCGACTCGGCGACAGATGCTCTGTCGCTTTCGACGTGATTGGATCTTGGTGCGTTTACGGTGCGATTTCGAATAGCTGCCGAGTCGCCGGTTGACGACGATTCCCGATCGGCGGATCTTCGTTCGCGGATTTGGCCCTGCGCAGCAACGAGATGCGGGACCATCAACAGGAGGACCATTATAAACGGGATTCTTTTCATTGCGACACTCAACTCCATGGCGAATCTCGATTCGTTTACCGGGCACAGGGTCGCGAATCGCAAACGTGTTGCCCCCTCGAATTACAGGCCCGCTTGATGGTCATAAACAACGAAAGGCAAGCAATTTCAGAAAACACCAGTGTGGGTTGGGATTATTTGGCGGGATTTAGAGCCCTCTGAGGCTGCTCGAAAATCTGTCTACAAGGCCTGGGAAACGTTTTACTCTGCCTTTGTTGGTGGGGCGAGCAACTCACCGGCGAGATGGATACCTTCCTTCCCAGAGTCACGCACGCGTTTGGCGATTTCCGCCAACGACTCTTCGGGAACTTGCTCACTAAGTTTGAGAATCATCGGCAGGTTAACACCGGTAACAACTTCAATTCCGCTCTCGCCGAGAAACATCGACGCAATGTCCGTGGGCGCGCCGCCAAACATATCAGTGAGCAGCAGTACTCCTCGACCCTGTGACACGCGTGCGATTGCTCGCTCCAATTCCTGACGCGCGACGTCCGCGTCATCGTGCCAGTCTATTGAGGCGGGCGTCACGTGTGGGATCGGGCCGACGATCATCTCGGCGGCAGCGATGAATTCAGTCGCCAGGTGGCCATGCGTCACAATCACGCCACCTATCCGCCGGCTTGGTTCAGAAGTCGAAGGGTTAGCATCGATTACTTTCATGCACGGACCTTTCCAAAGAGTCACTTTCGCGCCGTTGTGCTCTTGCGCAGATCGCGATGCACAGCGTGCGCATCGAAACCGGCGCGCCGCAGACGCGCGGCCAGTTCACCAGCAATCATCACCGATCGATGACGACCGCCGGTGCAGCCAATTCCGACCGTTAGATACGACTTACCTTCACGCTGATATTGCGGCAAGAGGTATTGGAGCAGGTCGTCGAATCGTTTCAAGGTTTCTTCGACTTCGGGTTGATCCTTCAAGTATCTGACCACGCGGCGATCGCTGCCCGGCAGTTCGCGTAGTCCATTGACGAAGAATGGATTAGGAAGGTGGCGCACGTCAAACAAGAGCTCCATGTCGCGCGGCGTCCCGAATTTGTGGCCAAAACTCAACACCTGAACGCGCAGGGGCGCAGCTTCTCCTCTGGGGCTGTGTCTTTCGAGCAGCACTTTGCGCAGGGAGTGCACCGTATGATCCGAAGTGTCTACAACCTCATCGGCCAGCGCTCGCACTCGCTTCATCGTCTCACGTTCGGCGCGAATTGCATCGAACAGACCTTTGCCGCGTTCAGCGGGGTGCGGCCGCCGCGTCTCGCTAAAACGCCGTGCGAGAATCTCATCTGAAGCCTCAAAGAAGATTACTGACACGACCAACCCACGCTTGCGTAATACGCGTAACTGCTTCGCAAAGTCCGAGAGAAAGCGTCCTTCGCGAAAGCTGATCACCAATGCGGCTCGCTCGATGCGGCCGTGCTCGTCCTCCTGCGCTTTGACCAGGCGCGAAAACGTCGGCAACAACGTCAACGGCATGTTGTCCACGCAAAAGTAACCGAGGTCTTCAAACGCGTTAGTCGCCGACGTCATCCCGGATCCACTCAATCCTGTAATGATCAAGATGTCGGGTGTGCTCTGCTTGCTGACCTTTGACTTTGGCATCCCAGAATTGGAAGCGAACTGCTTGAATGTAGTGCCAAGGCCCGGTGAGAGGCAAGTCAACGCCGGCAGAATAGCGCAACCAAGAGGAGTGAGAAACATTTTCCATTTGTCATTTGATATTTTTCATTTGTTCATTTTGAACCTCACATGGACGGCCCCTTGAATTGCATTGCCGTAGTCGATGCTCCGGGCTCATCGCGCACAAATGGCAAATGCAAAATGTCAAATGACAAATGGAAAATGTTTCTTCTTCGGCTATCTCCTCACCCCAACCCCGCTCCCAAAAGCGGAGGGTGTCTCAGTCGCCCTCTTCTTTTTTCTTCGGCTTTTTGTCGTACAAAAGAATGTTGAAGATTAGGATGAGGGCGCCAATCGCCGCCAGGAGGAAAAAGATCATGGGTAGACCGGGGTAACCGAACAGCCGAAATGAAGTCTCGATGCGCATCAGCAAAGCGGCGCCGACGATCAAAGCAGCCAGCACCAATCCTATCGTGATTCGATTGGCAACTTTTTGTAATCCATCAAGGACAATCCGCTCGTCGATCGCGTCGACGCCGATCTTCAACTCGTTATTGCCGATCACATCGAGAATCTTGTTGATGCGGCCCGGAAACCTTTCGACGAACTCTTTGATTTCCAACATGCCGCTCATTACCTTGCCGGGCTCGACGCTCTTGACTACGTTGCGCAGGATTAGACTTGTAGCCTCTTCTTTAATGATGGCGTTCGGGTCAAAGTTGGGAGCGAGGATGTACACCACTCGATCCAGATTCATCAATGTCTTCGCGATCATCGTGAACTCCGGCGGCAGGCGGAACCAGGTATCGGCGGCGATCCTCTGGATGCGCAAGACGACCTGGCCCGCGTCGATGCGATCCAACGCTGTATCAGCATGTTCGGCGACGAGATCGGCAACGCGATGTCGAAAATCGGAGTCATCGAACCTCGCTTTCGGCTCGCCCATCTTGATCGAAATCTCCGCGGCTTCGTCACCACGCCCGTTGCTTATGGCGAGCAATAATCGCAGGTAATTCTCCTGAAAGGTTGAGCCAATATTCGACACCATTCCCAGATCGAGCAGCGCGATACGATTGTCATCCGTCAAAAACACGTTTCCCGGATGCGGATCCGCGTGAAAGAAACCGTCGACCAGCGTTTGTTTCAAGTAGGCGCGAAACAGTTCTTCGGAGAGTTTGGCGCCGTCGACCTCCATCAATCTCAGTGGACTCAGCGCCGTGATCTTCTTCCCGGGAATATAGTCCATTGTCAGCACGCGCGAGGTCGTAAAATCATCGATTGGCTCGGGAATCACAATTCGCCTAAAACTGCTTAGGCTATCGCCGAGCCTGATTAGGTTGTTCCCCTCACGCTGAAAATCGATTTCACGCAACAGACTGCGGCGCAAGTCTTCGAGCATGTTCACGAATTCATACCGCTTGCCGATCTCAGTGTGGGCATCGATGAAGCTGGCTACTTCTTCCAGGGCTTCGAGATCGTTAACGATCTGCTCGCGAACTCCGGGCCGTTGCACTTTCACCACGACGGCACGCCCATCGCGCATCTGGGCACGATGCACCTGAGCTAGCGAAGCCGCGGCGAGTGGCTCAGGATCGAATTCCGCGAACGCCTTCGATATACGAATGCCGAGTTCCGAAGAGACGATTGCATCAACCTCTGCAAACGAAAAAGGTTCGACTTTGTCCTGCAAGCGCGCCAGCGCATCGAGATAAGGCTCAGGCAAGAGATCGCCGCGCGTCGAGAGGAGCTGCCCCAGTTTAATGAATGTCGCTCCCAGGTATTCCAGATCGGAGGCGAGTTCTTCCGGTTGGGACTCCTTGCCGGTGACGGCGAGGCTCTCGCGTCTAATCGCCGGTGTGCTGAGCCCTGCTTCTCTAACCAGATCGGATCGGCCGTACTTGATTAGCAGGGCGACGATGTCCTTGTATCGCTTGAGGTGATCTGGTTTTAAGAGTGGTAAGGCCATCACGACTGTAACTCCGCGCGCGTTTGCAGCAAACGCAGGATGTGTCCGCGCGAGACGATGCCGGCCAGATGGTTGTTGCTAATCACGGGTAGCTGATTTACGTCTTCGCGGCTCATCGTTTCCAGGGCGTCACTCACCGAGGTGCCAGGCTTAACGGCGTGCAGTTTCGATAAACGAAGCATCGCTTCGCCGACGGTCATGTGCGGCCACTTGTCGCGATCGACATCCTTCACCTGATGTGCGGTCACGAGACCAATATTGTTTCCGTCCTCTTCAACCAGGAAACAGCGTTGCCCCGAGCGCAGCAAGTAATCATCGACGAAAGTCTGCAAATTCAGATCGCCTTTTATCGTCGGACACTCCTTCGTCATTACGTCGCCGACGCGGACTCCGCGGAGAAGCTCCGCCATCTCCTGCTGCACATAGCTCGAACGTGCCGCGTCTAAAAGAAACCAACCGATGAAGGCGAGCCACAGCCCTGCGAAGCCCGCGCCATTGAAGAACCGAAACAAGCCGACGATGATGAACAGGAACGCGATTCCCTGCCCCACACGCGCCGCAATCCGAGTCGCCTGTGAAGCGTTGCCGGTAATCCACCAGATGATTGCGCGCAGCACACGTCCGCCATCGAGCGGAAATCCCGGGATCATGTTAAAGACGGCCAGCGCGACATTAATCACACCCAACCATCCCAGCATTGAAGCCGCGGGTGATTGATGGCGCCCGCTCGGATCCCAACCAAACGCGAACGCACCGGCGAGACAAACTGCGCCAATTATTGCGCTCGTGATCGGCCCGACGATACCCATCCAGAATTCCGTTTTGGCGTCGGACGCTTCCCTTTCAATCTGAGCTACGCCGCCCAGCGCGAATAGCGTAATCGATTTGACTGGCAGCCCGCGCAGCTTTGCGATCGTCGCGTGCGACAATTCGTGCACCACTATCGCAGCGAAAAATAGCAAGGCGGTCAGAATCGCCAGCCCCCAGATCACAATTGGGCCCCACTGCGGATTCGTGGCCGCGAATTGTCCGGCCAGCGATAGGACCACCAAGACCGCAATCAGCAGCCAACTGTAGTGAAGGCCGATCTGAATACCGAAGATTCGGAACAGTTTTATTTGTGCCTGCATGTGTTTGCTCAAATATCAGATTTCAGATCTGAGATTCGAGATCTGAAATCTGAGACGGTCACGGCGCGCGCTGTCGTCTCAGAAGCACGCCGATGGCCGTCCCTATCTCGACGAGAGACAGAATAAAAGCCAGCCAGAACCAGCCGGTCAATTGCACCGCGATAACACCTGCTTCGTCGTTCACGCGCATTCGTTCCCGATTCATCAAGAACGCTGCAATGGCGCCACAAATCATACTGACGATCGCGAACATCCGCGGTTCCTTGCGGAAGATGCTCACCCCAATCACGACTGCGACCGCCATTGCCAACGGCACCAACCAGAGCGCAGGGTGATCGCGCGTCAAGTCCATGCCCGTCAACGTATCCCTGGCGCCGCCGCAACTGACTTGCTCCCAAGGTAGAAAGAAACAGACCAGCACGATGATCGCAGCACTTAGATTAATTCTTCGTAGCATAATATCTTCTTCCCTCTCCCGCTGGGAGAGGGTAAGGGTGAGGGTTTAGCGGCAGCCAGACTCCCACCTTCTATTTCTGTTCTCCACTCGAAAGTAAACCCAAATAAAAGGAATCTAATTTCACCATTCTCGCTAAGCCCTCACCCCAACCCTCTCCCAAAGGGAGAGGAAAGTTTAGATCATCAAAACGCCCGCTCCACGAATCGCGTCATGCTTCAATGCAATCAACGCTTCGTTCGCGTCTTCCAGCGGAAACTCCTGCACATGCGTGCGCACCGGAATGCTGGCGGCTTCCGCCAGAAACTCGCGCCCATCATCGCGCGTGTTATTCGCCACGCTGCGCACAGTTCGTTCGCCGTAGATCAGCGAATACTCAAATGTCGGGATCGCGCTCATGTGTATTCCGCCGAGAACCAAAACACCCCCTTTCTCCAAGGCTTGCAAAGCCACCGGAACCAACTCTCCGGCCGGAGCAAAGATTATCGATCCATCCAGTTTTGTCGGCGGCTCATCCTTCGCGCCGCCAACCCACTCCGCGCCAAGTTCGGCTGCCAACGCCTGATGGCGTTCACGATCGCGCGTGCAAACATAAACCTCCGCGCCTCGTGCTCGCGCCAGTTGAATCACCACGTGTCCCGCCGCGCCAAAGCCATAGATTCCCAGCCGCGCGCCGCTCCATTGTTCCTTTTCAATTCCGGTCAGGCGCAGCGCGCGATAGCCAATGATTCCCGCGCACAAAAGCGGCGCCGCCATCAGATCGTCGAATCCATCCGGGAGAGAATAAACGAACGTGGCAGGCGCTGTGATGTATTCGGCGTAACCTCCGTCTTTGGTCCAGCCGGTGAACTCTGCGCGCTCACAAAGGTTCTCGCGACCGGATCTACAAAACTTGCAGGCGCCACAAGTCTGATGCAGCCACGCGACGCCGGCGCGTTGGCCTAACTCGAATCCATTAGCCTCGCTCCCAACCCCAGCAATGTCTCCGACGATCTGATGGCCGGGAATCACGGGCGTCCGTCGCACCGGCAACTCACCTTCAACGACATGCAGGTCCGTGCGACAAATGCCGCAGGCTCGGACACGCAGCAAAACCTCGTCGGCGGCTGGTTCAGGGTCAGGCGCGTCCGTGAACTCAAGCGGCCTATCATCCACGGGCTTGGGGGAATTCAAGACGCAGGCTTTCATGTCTACTTCCGATTGCGGACTTTTTCTCCCTCTCCCTTTGGGGAAAGGGTTGGGGTGAGGGTCTACGAAGTAAACGCCGCCGCGCGTATTCTTATACTCTCGCTTAGGGGAAATGAAAATAAGAAAGATGTCTATTTCGTCATTTTCCCGTAGGCCCTCACCCCGACCCTCTCCCAAAGGGAGAGGGAGGATCACATCCCAATCGTTAGCCCTTCTTGCTCAACACTTCGATCGCCAAGGGAATCGTGGTGACCGCGCCGACAATCAGCAACGCCAGCCCTGCCGCCTTGCGCTGATCTTTGTTGAGCTTGTCTCTTATCAGCAAACCAATCCCCAGCCCGAGCGCGACGCGTGTGCCGCCGATGAGCATCAGTTCGGGAATGGTTACCGTTCGCTCTTTCAGTTTCATCCATTAGGCTCCAGCTGCTTTGCGATGCGCTTTGGGAGCTGACGCGTCGGTAATCTCGAGACGCCGGCTCTTTTGCTGCTCGCGTTTTGAAGTTTTCATCTTTACTTCAAGCACACCATTCTGGAAGGTGGCCTCAGCGTCTTTGATGTTAACTCCTTCGGGAATCGGCAATCTACGATAGAACTTTCCATAGCTGCGCTCGCTGCGATAGAAGCCTTCGCGCTTCTCCTCCTTTTCGCCGCGCCGCTCGCCCTCAATCGTGATCGCATTGTCCGTGACTTCGACTTTCACGTCGTCCTTTGTTAAGCCGGGCAGATCGGCGCGGACAATCAACTCGCCGTTGTGCTGGAGCATCTCTACCTGCGGCGACCATATTCCCGCGCCTAATTCGTTTCCGAAGACCGGCGCCAGCCAGTCACGGCGGAAATTGAAATCCTCGAACAAGTTGTCCATCTCTTCCGCGAAGCGACGCACGAAAGAAAAAGGAGTGGCCGCCAAACGGGCTCCTAACTCGCCGCGCTCCTCGCGTTTTTCCAGGGCCCTCGGCCCAGTGCTTTCGTTCTGCTTTCCATTTTTCTTGTTTGCCATCAGTCCTTACCTCCCCTTATCTAAAAATTGTAACGCCGGTTTTGGGGTCTATGCTTTTTGCGTTTTGCAGCTTTTTATGCCCTGAGCGCAGCTTCTACAGGTCGCTCAGTGGCCTTTATGGTGCCCTTTCCCTTTGTGATGTTTTCAGCACCGTGCGGGCTGCCACCTCTTCAGCGCGACTGCCATGGCGGCCCTCTCGCTCGGCCGCTCTCTTGATGTGCTCGTATTGACGTTGCTCTTTCTTACCAACGCCCCGCACATGTTCCTTTCGTCTTGGCTTGTCCATAATTAGCTCCTACATGAGAGCCTTTTTACCATTCATAAGGACGCGAATGAGACAGATTAATTCTGTTGGCTTCGCGTACACTCCCTTTCAGCGAACGTTCGGTTCCGGCTCACACACGCCGGTTTTTCCGAAGGCCGCAAGCTTCACGCCTTAAGAGGGCAACTATAATGCCCAGCGGGTATTTATCGTTTGTTATTTGTCACTTTTCAGTTGGTCACTGCCGACCTGCATCAATTGAGCGAGAAGAAGTTGTCTTTAGCAAATGACCAAGTGAAAAATGACAAATGGAAAATGATCCGGTCGCTACCGCTCGCGGTTCTGACACGAGTTTGATAGCATCTTCGGCGATTTTGAAACGCATGAGCATCTCTCGATTGCGATGAATACTGCAACACCTCAACCATCTACGACAATCCTTTCAACTGCAGAGATTCGCGAACAGTTTCCTGCGCTGCTACGTCTTCACAATGAACATCCGGCAGCCTACTTCGATGGCGCCGGTGGCACCCAAACTCCGCGTGTCGTCGTCGATGCCGTCGCTGACTATTTGCTGAATCACAATGCAAACACGCACTGGGAGTATCCCACCAGCCACGAGACTGACGCGATAATCGAATCAGCGCGTCACGCGTTCGGTGATTTTCTCAATGCCTCAGCAAATGAAATCGTTTTTGGACCCAACACCACGACGATGATCTATTACCTATCGCGCGCCCTGGGACGCACGCTGGGTCCAGGCGATGAGATCGTCACAACTGAATTGGAACATCACGCTAACGTCGCGCCCTGGCAGGCATTGGTCAAAGAGCGCGGTTTAACCCTGAAGCTTGCGCAGATGGATCCGGAAACCGGCCAACTGGACTGGAACGATTTTGCGCGACTGGTTACGAAGAAGACGAAAGTAGTGGCCTTCGGTGCTGGCTGCAACGCGCTTGGTACGGTCAACGATTTTCGTCGCGCCGTCGAGCTGGCGCATTCGGTAGGGGCGTTCGCGCTCGTCGATGCCGTGCATTATGCACCTTACTTTTTATGCGATGTGAAAGAAATGAACTGCGACTTTTTCACCTGTTCGGCTTACAAGTTTTACGGCCCGCACGTCAGTGTGTTTTACGGCAAGAATGACCTGCTTGAATCGATTGACTTTCCAAAATTGGAGCCTGCGCCCGACGCCGCGCCCGAGCGCGCCGAGATGGGAACCCAGAACCACGAAGGCATTGCCGGCGCAGCCGCGGCCGTTGATTTCTATGCGTCCCTAAGTAGCGTAGACTTCAGTCTGCGTGACAACGGAATTACGGACTCAGGTTTGCACAGAGACCGTCGCCAACGTTTACAATCCGCATTCGCCGGTCTGCGAGCGCACAGCGCCCCGCAAGTAAAACGACTATGGGAAGAGCTATCGAAGACCAAAGGCGTAACGCTGTACGGTCCGCCACCGCAAGTTGAACGCACGCCAACCGTTTCATTTGTGATTAAGAATGTCAGCGCCACGGATGTCGCCCGGCGATTGGCCGAGCGAGGTTTGTTTGCCTCACACGGAGATTTTTACGCGCAAACCGTAATCGAGCGATTAGGCCTCGCGCCCGAAGGCCTCGTGCGCGTCGGATGCGCTTGCTACACCAGTGACGAAGAGATCGACCGATTGATTGAAGCGGTGCGCGCGATCGCTCTTGGCCCTTAGCTCTTTGCCCTTAGCCCTTTGCTCTTTTATGAAGCAATATCACGACGTCCTTCGCTCGATCCTCGAACACGGCACTGAGCATCAGGACCGCACGGGTGTCGGTACGATCTCTCATTTCGGGTATCAAACGCGCTTCGATCTGCGCGAAGGCTTTCCCATCGTCACGACAAAGAGAGTCCCCTTCCGCTGGATCGCGGAAGAATTGTTTTGGTTCCTTTCCGGCGACACGCGCGAAACCAATTTGCGCGCAAAAGGTGTGGATATCTGGAAAGAATGGGCGGATGAAGAACACACGCGCCGCTTTGGTCGTAAACCGGGCGACCTAGGCCCGATCTACGGTTACCTCTGGCGGTCGTTCGGCGGGCATTACCCGCAGCGAGACGGTGTCGATCAGATCGCGCGTTTAATAAACGAGGTCGAAAAGAATCCAAACTCTCGTCGCTTGATCGTCAGTGGCTGGGACCCACGGGAATGTGACAATGTTGATTTGCCGCCGTGTCACACCCTGTTTCAATTTAAAATCGAACAAGGAAACCTGCTTTACTGCCAACTCTACCAACGTTCTGCCGACGCATTCTTGGGCGTGCCGTTTAATATCAGTTCTTACGCGTTACTAACGCACCTCGTCGCGCATGTCTGCGGCCTGGAAGTCGGCGAGTTTATTTACACGCTTGGCGATTATCACATCTACAAAAATCACATCGAACAAGTTAACGAGCTCTTATCGCGCGAGCCAAAGCCGTTGCCGCGACTGGAAATCAAAGATGCGGAGCATCGACTGCGAGGACTTGAAGGCCT
>QHXG01000486.1 GCA_003222845.1 Acidobacteriota bacterium
GGCCCATTAGTCTGAGCCACCAATCGCCGGCGCCCTTCATCGAGGATCGATCTCCACTGACTTGCGGCTCCCAGGCGAGGGGAATAGCAACCTCCAGCGAAGAGCCGACATCCATGGCGCCCTCAAAGCCGGGCGGCGCCACACCGGCTATCGTGAAAGCGACGTTGTTAAGATTGATTTGCTTACCGACGACTTCCCGGTTGCCACCAAAACGCTTTTGCCAATAACGATGACTGAGCACCGCGACGGGACTAGCCGCCAAACTGTCATCGGCGTCGGTGAGTGTGCGACCAAGAAAGGCGGGAACGCCCAGGACCTGATAGTAGTTTCCCGATACGGCTTGCGCCATCGCGACATCGGCGAGACCGCCGGCATTCACGTTCAAAGCCAGCGAGCCAAACGCCGCGATGTCGGAACACTCACCGCGCTGCTCGCGTAACCGCACGAACGTCTGATAAGGAAAGGATGAACGGGTGGTCAAACCCGTGTGAGGGTCGCGACGATTAGTTCCAGTATGGCTGCCAGGCGTGAACTGCGCGTTCGAAACCGAATTGAACAGCACTAAACGATCGGGATCCGTAACCGGCAGCTTCTTCAAAAGCACTGTATCGAGCACGCTAAACAGCGCCGTGTTCGCGCCGATGCCTAGCGCCAGCGTGATGACCGCAACCGTGGTAAAGCCCGGCCGCTTCAACAAACTTCTAATTGCATAGCGAATGTCGTTGAATATGGTTTCCATGAGCTTATTTCCAATTTCCAATTTTCGATTGCCAATTTGTTTTGCTTATTCCAGTTGCTCGAGTACCGATCACTGAATCGTCACTGGTCATGATGCCTAATCCCTTTCAATCGGCAGTTGGAAATCGGCAATCGGCAATGCCATCACTCGTAGCGCAGCGCCACCAGCGGATCGACTTTCGTCGCGCGCCGGGCAGGGAGGTAACAAGCAATCAAGGCGATAGATATCAGACACAGCGAAACTGCACTCAACGTCACCGCGTCAACGCGTCAGGGCCCACGCGCCGCCCAGGCCAACTCCAACTCCAATTAGCGCCAGGGTCATTCCATGCCTCACAACCAGTCGCAGCACGTCACGACTGCGCGCCCCAAGCGCCATGCGAATCCCAATCTCGTGGGTGCGCTGGGTAACCACGTAGGCCATCACTCCGTAAATTCCCACCGCGGAGAGAATCAGAGCGACGGCGGCAAAAATGGTTAGCGTTACCGAGGAAAAGCTGTAGAGAGCCACGGACAGTGCGCGCACCTGTTGCATCGTGCGAACGTCAAACACAGGTTCATCCTTATCAATGGCCCATACCTGCTGGCGAATGGGCGCAGCCATTGACATCGGCTCGGTCTTTGTCTTCGCCACCAGGACCATCGAACTCCAGGTATCCTGGTTCTGCGGCAGGTAATAGTCGCTGCTCATTGGAAGACTTAGGGCGTGCTTGACGTCCTTAACCACACCTACGACCTGAATCCAGGGATTCTTTTCCAATGGTCCGGTGAATCGCATGCGCTTGTTAATCGGATCCTGGTTAGGCCAATACCTTTGCGCCAGTGTTTCGTTGACAATCACGACCCGTGGGGCGTCAACCTTATCCTGTTCAGTGAATGCGCGGCCCTTTAAGATCGGGATACCCATCGTCTGAAAATAGTCAGGAGTGCAGACGCGATAGCGTCCTATAAACTCCTGACCGGGCGGGGGCTCCGGAAGGCCTTCAATCAGAAAAATATCGGAGGAGTTACTGCCCCCGAGGGGGAGATAATTTACCGCCGCAACCGACTCGACTCCGGGCAAGACCCTTATCCGGTTCAGTAGCTCTGAATAGAAAGCAGCCCGCGCCTGATCATCCTTGTACTTAGCTGCCGGCAGCACCAGCTTCATAGTCAGCAGGTTGGTCGAATTGAATCCAGGATCAGTATTGAGCAGCGAAAGGAAGCTACGCAGCAGCAAACCAGCGCTGACCAGCAACATTAGCGCCAGCGCCACTTCACAAACAACCAAAGCATTTCGCAGTCGATGCGAGCTTGAAGTGGTGCGGCCGCCTTCTTTGAGAGCATCGTTCAAATCGGGCTTCGAAGCCTGCCACGCCGGAGCGAGTCCGAACAGTGCCCCGCTCAAAACCGAAACGCCCAGCGTGAAAACGAGAACTGGGAAATTGATGCCCAGATGTTCCCAACCCGGCGCAAACTTTGCCGCTTCTCCGGGATTGGCCGCCCGCATGGCATCAATTCCCCAGTAGGCAATCAAGACGCCCAACGCGCCCCCAATTAGCGCCACCATCACACTTTCAGTCAGCAACTGACGAATGATTCGCGAGCGGCTGGCGCCGAGGGCCAAACGTAATGCGATCTCCCTTTGCCGGGTGGAAGACCGAGCCAGCGTTAGATTGGCAACATTGGCGCAGGCGATGAGCAGCACAAACCCGACTGCACCCATCAGCACCCACAAGGCCCTGGCATAAAACCTAACCGTGTCTTCGACGATCGGATAAACCACTACGCCATGGCCGGTATTCGCCTGGGGATAATCCTTTTCCAGCCTGGCCGCGATCGTACTGAGATCCGTTTGCGCGAGCGGCAACGAAACATTTTGTTTGAGACGCCCAAGGACATAGTAAGTATGATTGTCGCGGTTGCTCGCCAGTTCGGGGGTCAACGCGAGCGGGGCCATCACATCCATGCCGCTGGGGTAATTAAATTCTTTCGGCAAGACGCCAATAATTGTGCGCTTGACACCGTTAAGACTGACTGTCTTGTTGACAATGTTCGCATCGCCGCCAAAGCGTCGCTGCCACAAACCATAGTTGAGGATCACCACTGCGTCTTTGCCGGGTTGGTCTTCTTCGGCCGAAAACGCGCGACCTATAAACGGCTTGACGCCCGTCACGTCAAGGAAATTTGTCGAAACCAGAAAGCCCTGAATGCGTTCAGGCGGTTCCACGCCGGTGAGATTGGCGCTCCACCAGCGATAAAGTCCCATCTGCTCAAATGTCTGGTTCTGCTTCCGCCAGTCCAGATAATCGGCCATCGTTACTTCATTGCGTTCTACGCCTTGACTGAGTCTGGCTTCCCAGATAGCCACCATTCGATCCAGTTCAGGAAAAGCCAGCGGCTTCACGAGCAATGAATTAACCGCGCTGAAGATGACAGTATTGCCGGCGATTCCCAGCGCCAGCGTGATCACTGCTATGGCCGTAAACGCCGGCTGCTTAAGAAGAGATCTGATTCCGTAGCGAACGTCCTTTAGCAGCGTTTCCATGACGCCACCTCCATAAGCACTTGGTGCTCGGGTACCTGGTTCTTTGTGTGATCCAAGTTGTAAGTTCAAGCAGCCGGGTGCAAAGTACGACGAGTACAAAGACCTGGCATGATGCTCACTCTTTTACCACCCAGCCGTCTTCCAGCCGCACAATCCGGTGGCCATAAGCAGCATTTGTTTCGGAGTGCGTGACCTGAACAATGGTCGTGCCGGCTTCGTTGAGGCGCTTGAACATCTCCATGATCTCTTTGCCCTGGCTCGAATGCAGATTGCCGGTAGGCTCGTCGGCCAGGATCAATTTCGGATTCGCGATCATCGCACGGGCAACGCCAACGAGCTGTTGTTGCCCGCCGGAGAGCTGGGTCGGATACAAATCCTTCTTGCCGACGATCTGAAAACGATCGAGTGTGTCGCAAACCATTGACTGTCGCTCTTTCCGGCTTACGTCGCGATAAGAAAGCGGCAGCTCCAGATTCTCGAAGACAGTCTGATCGTCGAGCAGGTGATAACTCTGAAACACAAAACCGATGTTGCGATTGCGCAGGTCGGCGCGTTTCTTCGGATTCAGCGTCTGGACCGCGACCTCGTCGAAATAGTATTCGCCGCCCCACGATTGATCGTGCATGCCGAGAATGTGCAGCAGCGTCGACTTGCCCGCGCCTGACGGCCCCATGATGGATATGAACTCGCCGGGTTGAATGTCGAGATCGATGCGCCGCAAGACATAGGTCTTGGTCAGGCCGTGCGCGAAATATTTTTCGACCTTGCGAAGGCTGATCATGGAATCTCTCCGAATCCGCTCTCTTTCAGTTCGCGCTTGGCTTCTTCGATTTCACGCCGATTGGCGCCCGCTTCTTCTTCGACAATCAAGCCATCAAAGAGGTGCACGATGCGATCGGCATGTTGGGCGTAGCGCGGGTCGTGCGTCACCATGCAAATGGTCGCGCCACCGCGGTGCAACTCGCGCAACAACTCCATCACGGCCTCGCCGTTGGTCGAATCCAGATTGCCAGTCGGCTCGTCTGCCAGCAGGATGCTTGGTTGGCCGCCAACGGCGCGCGCTACCGCGACGCGTTGTTGCTGGCCACCCGAAAGCTGACTGGGCAAATGCTTCGCCCGATGGGCCATGCCCACCCGCTCCAGCGCGGCCGTCACGCGTTGCTTTCTTTCACTCGAATTCATCCCGCGGTACGTCAGCGGCAGCTCAACGTTTTCATAGACGGTGAGGTCGCCGATCAGATTAAAGCTCTGAAAGATAAAACCCACTTCGCGATTGCGGATGCGCGCGCGTTCGGACAGCGAAAGGTTCTCAACCGGTTGCTCATTGAGGACGTACTCGCCATCACTTGGGGTATCAAGCAAACCGAGAATGGATAACAGTGTCGATTTGCCGCAGCCGG
>QHXG01000487.1 GCA_003222845.1 Acidobacteriota bacterium
GAATATCGTCGGCGAAGTTGCATATCTCAATCAATCAAACCGGGCCTCATTCGAGCGCACGTACGGCTGGGCGTGGCTGCTGAAACTTGCCGAAGAGTTGCACGGCTGGAATGACGACGACGGAAAGCGCTGGTCGAAGAATTTGCAGCCGCTGGCGGATGCTCTCGCAGAAAAGTATCTCGCCTTTCTACCCAAGCAGAATTATCCGATTCGCACTGGCGTGCATCCGAATACGGCATTCGGTTTGGCATTCGCACTCGATTATGCGCGGGCGGTTGGGAATCAAAAATTGCAATCGCTGATCATCGAACGCAGCCGCACTTACTTTGGTCATGATGTGAATTATCCCGCGTCCTGGGAGCCCGGCGGCGAAGATTTCTTTTCACCGGCGTTAATGGAAGCCGACTTGATGAGACGGGTGATGAACAAGGCAGAATTCGCGCGTTGGTTTCATCGCGCCCTTCCCGGCATCGCGCGCGATCAGCCAGAAGCGCTATTGCAACCAGCAATCGTTACGGACCGCACAGATCCTAAGCTTGTTCATCTCGATGGCTTGAATCTCAGTCGCGCCTGGTGCATGCGCAGCATCGCCGCCGCTTTGCCGCGAAACGATCCCGCGCGAAGAGCTCTGACGCGGTCGGCGGCGGCACACGCCCAAGCCGCGCTCGCCCACGTCGCCAGCGGCAACTATGAAGGCGAACACTGGCTGGCTTCGTTCGCGGTTTTCATGCTCACGACGCCGGCGCCTTAAATTCCAATTATCAGCTTAGAGAAGCGACCATTCCGAAGATCTCACAATGAGGGTTTATAATTATGAATCGATGACTCTAACGGAGTAAGAATGCCTACTGACCAAGTCAAAAGACGAGCGGACCGAATTGAGTTTAGCGGGAGGATTCTTTTTCTCACTGAAGACACTTCCTTGATTCGGCGACAACTGGAAGCGAGCGGCTCGGAGGCGAAGGCGCTGGAAGACGAGCTGGTACAGCGTCTGATGAATGACGATCTGCCGCTGATGAATAACATCTCGACCGATGAGATTACGCCGGGATGGGTCTGCTTTCATTACGACGAGACTCTGGGACAGTACGTTTACGTCGGGATGCGTGACGGCGCGGTCAAGAAAGACGAAGTGAAGAACGGCGGGTTTGCCGTGGTTGTTTCCGGATTGTCGAAAGGCTGTGGCTCGTCGCGCGAAACCGCGCCGTATGCTGAGAAATGGGCGGGAATTCAACTTGTCATCGCGAAGAGCATCGAGAAGATTTACGGGCAGAACTCTCAGAACATCGGGCTGCTTACCTCGACGGATTTTGGTTTGATCGAACGAATCAGACGGGCGGAAGAGATCGGGCTGGAAGAATTCACGAAAGGTCTCGATCCTATTTCGCGAGACATCGTCGAATACGGCGGTCTGTTCAATTACAACAAGGCACGGCTTGCCGGTGAAATTTCGCCGCCGCCAGTCGAGACCCAGTCGGTGATGCAGCAATTGATTGATGTGGGTCAAATCAGACAAGACGAGGCGAAGGTCTTTCAACGCGTCGTGGAGAAGGCCGTTGGTTCACAACGACAATTTCGTCCCATGAATATTGTCGAGAAGATTATCGCTCGTCACGCATTCGTCCGAGCCGGAACTATTGGGGTTGAATCGGTGAAGCCCGGGGATGCTTTGTTTGCTATCGCCGACGTGCGTTTCTCGCATGAATACGTCACGCCGATGGCTGCTTCTCTTTTGACACAGGCATTGGGACCGGACGCGAAAGTCACCGAACCCGAATCGGTCTTCGCCTTTCGAGATCATCTTACATTTCTCAACAAAGTGATGTCGCCGAAACATCGCGAGATGGGACTGCTGGAAAAAGCTGAAGGCCTCGCGACGACGCAGGAAAGTTTCACCGCGAAGCAAGGCATCAAACTCTATGGCGAAAATCCGGAAGGTGGTTCGGAAGCGATCTGTCACAACGCGGTTGTTGAAGACCTCGCGCTGCCCGGTCAGATCGTGATTGGCACCGACTCGCACACCTGCATGGCTGGCGTGCTCGGATGCTTTGCCTTCGGCGTTGGCTCGACCGACATGGCCAACGCCTGGTTCACGAAAGATATTCGAATCCGAGTGCCGGAAACCGTGCGCTACGTTTTTAATGGCAAGAAACGCGCCGACGTGGCGGCGAAAGACGTGATGCTCTACATCCTGGCCACCGATTACATGAAATCGAGCCAGGGCATCGGCAAAGTTTTGGAGTTTGCCGGAGAAGATCTGAAGAATTGGCCGATGGACGAGCGCGCAACGTTGACGAATATGTCGGTCGAGGCCGGCGGTACAACCGGCATCATCGAACCCGACGAGCAAACGTTAGAGTACATCGTGAAGATGCGCGGACTCGGGCGCGACGAAGTGCGCAAAGGATTTGTTTACAGCGATCTGGACGCCGAGTACGCCGCCACGTTTGAGATCGATCTCGACGAAATTCGTCCGATGGTTGCATTGCCCGGCGATCCGCGCAACGGGATTCCGATTGATCAACTCGACGAAGAGGTGCGCATCGATGCCGCGTACGGCGGCTCATGCACCGGCGGCAAGATGGCGGACATGGACATGTACGCCAATGTGTTGCAGAACGCGCTGGCGCAAGGCAAGCACGTTGCGCCGGGCGTTCATCTCTACTTGCAATTCGGATCGCAGAAGATCAAACAGTACGCGAAAGAGCGAGGCTACATTGAAATCTTCCAACGCGCCGGCGCCGAATTAATCGATCCAAGTTGCGGCGCCTGCATCAACGCCGGTCCCGGCGCTTCGAAAACCAACGAGACAGTCACCGTCAGCGCGCAGAACCGAAACTTTCCCGGCCGCTCTGGGCCCGGCAAACTCTACCTCGCCTCACCCTATGTCGTCGCGGCTTCAGCGATCGCAGGAAAGATTGTCGAACCGCGTGAGTTTCTGAAGCAAAGCAGCAAACCAAAATTGATCTACCGCGACAAGGAACAGCCGAATTACGGAGCGAATTAGACCAATACCCGTTCTCTGTGTAACTCTGTATCCTCTGTGGTAAACCCGCCCGACGAGATATCTAACCACAGAGGACACGGAGAGGAATCCCTTGCTCAATTTTGCCATTCAAACTGCGCGCGATGCCGGACGACTGGTGGCCGAGCGGCTGGGCCGCATAACTCAAGTCAGCCACAAGAGTGAGATCGAATTGCTCACCGAAGTCGATCTTGCTTCCGAACGCCTTATCATCGATCGCATCAAGAGCTATTACCCGCGGCATTCAATCTTGGCCGAAGAGTCGGGCGAAATGAAAGTCGCTGAGTCAAGCGAATGGAAATGGATCATCGATCCGCTGGATGGCACGACGAACTACGCGCACGCTTATCCGGTGTTTTGTGTCTCAATCGCACTGGAACACAAGAGCGCGATCGAGCTAGGCGTCATTTACGATCCGATGCGCGACGAAATATTTAGCGCTGAACGAGGGCGGGGCGCGGCGCTCAATGAGCGGCGAATTCACGTTTCAAAAATCAATAGCTTGAATCATGCGATGGTCTGCACGGGCTTTCCGTATGATTTGGCGGGACGCGTCGAGGCCACGCGACTGATGGCGGATTTTGTGGTTAACGGACAGGCAGTGCGACGCGACGGTTCAGCGGCGCTCGACCTTGCTTACGTGGCCTGCGGCCATTTCGAAGGTTTCTGGGAGATCGGACTCAGGCCATGGAACGTGGCGGCTGGAGTGTTAATGGTCGAAGAAGCGGGCGGCCGAGTTACCAACTTCAAAGGCCAACCCTTCGACATCTACCATCCACCAATCCTGGCGAGCAACGGATTGGTGCACGAGCAAATGCTTGCTACGTTGGCTGTCTAGTCCTTATCGATTCTCTCTGAAAATTTTCGATAGATCCGCTTCGCGGTCCCGGTCGTTACGATCAATTCCTTACCATCTGCTGAAAGGCGCCACTCTTCCCTGATGTTATTGGCCTCGATTACCAGCGTATCGCCGTGCCAAGCGGCCACGGATTTAACTTTTCGCGAGACCGGCTCTCTAGCCCTCGGCTTATTGTCTGATTCGACCCAGTTTGTTTCTTCGGTGAAGTGTGTCTCGCCGTCGATATAATAAAGCGATTGCCTGACGTCCGTGACTCCCATCGCAAACCTTTGTCGGGTCACCTCCAACTTTGCGCCTCGGTGCAATACGACCAACGTGGTGCTGGCA
>QHXG01000488.1 GCA_003222845.1 Acidobacteriota bacterium
TTCAATAAAACAAGATGCTTTGGAGCTATTGCTACTCGCAATCGATTTGTACCCTAAGGATGCCGCTCTTTACGAAAGCGTCGGCGAACTTTATTCAAAGGCCGGTAATAAAGTGAAAGCCATTGAGTTCTACAAAAAAGCACTAGCACTGGATCCAAACCTTGAGAACTCAAAACAAATGTTAGAGAAGTTCGAGCAACGACCCTAAACAGAGCCGTTGTGGCGTGACACTCCCCCTTGCGCCGTGCATCGTTAGAAAGAATACCTCTCGGAAGTGGCGAGGCCACTTCCGAGAGGCGAAAAGATTTCAGGCGGTCACGGGCTATGAACATCTCGTCCCTCCTACGAAAGCTTGTTAGGCACTTCGAATCGCGAAAACCGCAGACCTGACTCCGGTCAATCAAGATTTTGATTCGCATCAAGCCCGCGTCAAAGCTGTTTTCTTGTCCATCGCGTTTGCCAACAGCAGGATGGCTCCGCAGAAAAGCAGCGTGTCGAAGAAATAGTTCAGCGCAACCACGTCTGTGGGCGCTGCGAGGAGCATCGGCAGGTAAATCCACAACACCGTCAGCAGAATCGTGAGCCCTAAAGTCGTGGCTGCCATGCGCGTCTTTTTATTCACGAGGAAGCAGACGCCCGCGAGAATCAGAATCACACCAACAAAATAACTCAAGGAAATTCGCCCGGGAATCCACTCGGGAGTGAGCTTTTGCAGCGGAATTCCCGGCACGTATTCCGGGTGCAGCAGATGCTCCACGCCATAGAAAAGCGAAGGAATGCCCACGAAGAATCGCGGAATGGCGGCCAGTGCCTTCGTTAGTTGTGCGCGCGATGGCTGTCTCGTCCGAGTGCTCCACGGCGACATCGCGAAAGCGAAAGCGCCGCCGCTCAAGGCGAGTTGTCTCAGGGCCAGGGCCCAAAAAAATCTGTTGTGTGGATGCGCAAGGGTGCCTGGCAGGTCCATTACGCATACGAAGATCAGAAACGTCATTCCGACCAGAGCCGCTGCCAGCCGTGCCTGAACGAGAACAGCAATACTGACCGCCGCGCAAATAAAAGCGAGGCCCACCAGATAGACCCAAAAGGTGTGCGCGGGAATCCAGCGTGGAACGAGGGGCGCAATATCCGCCGTGTCAGTGAAATGCTCGGAACCAAAAACGGCCATGGAAATCGCAAAAAACAGTCGACCAAACCGCATGACCTTGTCGACCCCATGTTCCTGCGGCAGTTCATTGAAAATTTTGATGAGGCCGATGATGAAAAGCAGCGACGCACACACATACATCCAGAATGCGATCGCCGGCATGCCAAACGGCGCGGCAGCCAGAGCAGGTACGACGACAACGAACTGTTGGAAACAGCACAGTTGGATTTGCAACGCTGGACGCCCCCGGTGAATTCGAGTGGCGACATTCTAGAGTTTCCAACCAAGGGAGGCAACCACCTCTCTTCGGAGGAGCGGAATGTTTATAGCGGCGTGCAATCAATAGAAAGAACAAAAGATTTTCGGGCGGTCGCGGGCGATAACATCTACGGGACGAAAGGCCGGTGCTGCATTTCTCGTGCTCTCTTCAAGAGTTTTAAGATCGGGCAGAGCCTGCGATCGCTCCAACTGATCCACGTACGCCTTCGCCACGATCAAGTTGCGCGGCCATTCGATCTTTTGCTGGTTCCGCACATTGAACTCAGACACGCGAACCGCTTTCGCAACGTCGATTTCGTTCTGCACCAGGTCGTTCGTCGGCGTCAGCTGCATAATCCCAGGACCGACCTCCCGAAGCATTAGGGCTACTACTAAACTACTTTCATGAGTAATATAGCGAGGCCGAATGCCGTTAGCTCCCGGCACAAAACTTGGCCGCTACGAAATCCGCTCAAAGATTGGCGAGGGCGGAATGCGCGGAGTTTATCTGGCCCAGGATCCGGAACTCAGGCTTTTAATTCTGTCATTCTAATAACTGATTCAAAACAACATAATGTTTCGCAACCTCATTCTCTCCGTTGTTCTATTAACCAACGCATTCGCCCAGAATGCTGCGCTCACCTCATCAGGCTTTAAGGGCGCACGCGAACTCAAAACACAAAGCGCGTTTGCTCACAAGGTCGCGCTCGAAACGTCAGGCTTTGACAGCGCTTACAAGCTGTCACTTCCCAAGCCCGTTCAGGACAAAAACTTTTATCTGCTGAGTTTATTTCAAAGAACCCGTGAAGTTCGAAGACTATTAAGCCAGAACAAAGCCTTGAAGCAGTTGGCCGATGACAAGGTTGTGTCTCTAAAAAAAGCCGCGGGTTGCGACAACGTCGCTTGTGTCGACCAACTGATTCGATTCGATGGCCCAACCATTGAAGCGGTGGCCGCCCAACTTCAGACGTTGGCGAATCGGCCTGAGTTCAAACTGCTCGCTAAAAAAGATCTGCGTGCCTCAGGTGTTTTTATCAAATACAGCGATCAATCCGATGCTCAAATGTTGGTTAGCGCGTGGAAGGATGCGGCTACGGGAATGAACCGGATACTCAATGTTTATTGCCTCGGCCATGACCCACGTTACAAGGACATTGATAAGGTTAGCTTTGACGTTACGACACAAGATTACCGTAACCGGCTGAAGGCCAGGATTAACGACATCAACCTTTCCAGGGATGCTTTATTTTTTGAGCCTACGCTTAACTTTGCCCTGGCACTGTTGGAAATTAATCGACGTGACGAGGCAGGTCGCTACGAACCGCTTGAGCAAGGTGAAAATAAAGCGTGCCTTCAGCACCTAAAAAACATCAAGTGGAGCGATTATCCGTATTCTTTCATTCTGGTCCTGGGATCGGGCCCGCAGGACTCGTCCCGACTGAGTCCCCTGGGAGTCAAGAGGGCTGACGTGGCGGCCCAATTGTTCTTACAGCACAAGGCGCCATTGATTATTCTCTCAGGCGGCCACGTTCATCCGATGCAGACGCCTTATTGCGAAGCGATCGAGATGAAAAAATATGTGATGGAAAAATACAAGATACCTGAGACAAAGTTTTTGGTTGATCCGCACGCGCGTCATACCACCACAAATTTTCGAAACGGCGCGCGGCTCGCCTTTCGCTATCGCATACCGGCTGATCTAACAGCGCTGGTCACCTCAAGCGAGGATCACATCGCTTCGTCGACCAGAGAGGAATTTCGCATTCGCTGTCTAAATGAATTGGGATATTTTCCGGTGGAGTTTATTAAGCGCATATCCCCGGTCGCCGCGGAGTTCAAGCCATCGGTTGCTTCCTTGTTTTTCGATGCCAATGATCCGCTTGACCCTTAAAGAGATTATCCGCAGATTACACAGATAACAATTCAGCGCTTTGAAACGCTTGATCTGATCATCGCTTTTTCTTAATCAGTGTAATCTGCGTAATCTGCGGATAAATTAGATTCAGACATGCCCAAACTCGACGATGATATTGATGCCTTGTTCAAGCTGCCGCTGACAGAGTTCGTTGGCGCCCGCAAGGCACTAGCCGCTCGACTGAAGCAGAACGGTTTCGTCAGTGAGGCGGAAGGCGTAAAGGCGTTGGCAAAGCCATCAATCTCCGCCTGGACGGTGAATCAACTCCATTGGCGGCATCGTGAGGCATTCGATGAGCTAATTGCGACGGGCCAGCGATTTCGCAAGGCGCAAGCCACCGGGAAGATGGTGAACATGCGGGAAGCTCTCGACGCGCGCCGCGAAGCACTTTCGCGCCTGTCGGATCTGGCGACCGAAGCACTGCGCGATGCCGGTCACAATCCTTCGTTGGATACACTGCGACGCATTTCCACTACACTCGAGGCGTTGTCCGTCGCCACTTCACTCTCAGATCGCCCAACTCTCGGGCGACTGACTGAGGACATCGATCCTCCGGGCTTTGATTCATTAGGTTCATTCGCGCCGAGCGCCGGCATAACAAAGCGCGCCGCGGAACCGCTGCACGCCAGTCCTTCAAAGAGGGCAGTCACTGCATCGAGCAAGGCACAAGAGGCCGCGGCCGAGGCGAGCCGGCAGAAAGAGCGGCAGGCTCGGATA